>JAACDT010000306.1 GCA_009936885.1 Alphaproteobacteria bacterium | reverse complement strand
GTGCTTTTTCAACCTCGTCAAACAAAATAATTTGGTAGGGACGACGCCTTATAGCTTCTGTTAGGCTTCCTCCTTCTTCATAGCCCACATAGCCTGGCGGGGCGCCTATGAGCCTTGAGACAGAATGCTTTTCCATGTATTCTGACATATCAAGGCGCAAAATTGAGTCTTTCTTATCAAACAAAAATACAGCCAGTGCCTTTGCAAGTTCTGTTTTTCCAACCCCGGTCGGGCCTAGCATTAGAAAACTGCCAATCGGAAGGTTAGGGTCGCTTAATCCGGAGCGCGAACGTCTTATCGCATTTGCGATAGCAGAAACAGCCTCATCTTGGCCAACAATTTGGGTGGCCATTTGCTCTTCCATATGAAGTAGTTTTTCTTCTTCACCAGCCAACATTTTTGATACAGGAATGCCTGTCCATTGGCTAATGATAAGCGCAATATGACGGCTTTCTACCTGTTGTCCGATAGAATCACTTTCTTCAAGTGCTTTTTTGGCGACATCTAATTCATGCATTAATGCAGGCAGGATTGAATAGGTCAGTTCAGCTGCTTTTTCAAGATTGCCATTGCGCTGTGATACTTCTAGGAGATGGCGCGCATCTTCTATTTTTAGCTGCAACTGCTTAACTTCTTCTGATTTTGATTTAACAGTTTGCCATTTTTGAGTTAGCTCATGTGACTCGTTTTCAAGATGCTTAAGCTCTGCTGAAATATGCTCTAATCTATCATTCGGATTGGATGAATCAGCTTCTTTTTGCAATGCTGCCTGTTCAATTTTGAGCTGCAATATAGACCTGTCAATAGCATCCAGCGCCTCTGGCTTGCTGTCTGATTGCATTCGCATGAAGCTAGCGGCCTCATCTGTTACATCTATGGCCTTATCTGGCAGAAACCTGTTATTAATATAGCGATCTGATAATTTTGCAGCCGCAACAAGTGCTTCATCAGTAATACGAATTCCATGATGTGCTTCGTATTTTTCTTTCAGACCGCGTAAGATAAATATCGTATCTTCGATTGTCGGCTCCCCTACATATACGGGCTGAAAACGGCGTGCTAATGCGGTATCTTTTTCAATATAGGTTCTATATTCATCTAATGTTGTTGCACCAATGCAATGTAATTCACCGCGTGCAAGGGCCGGTTTTAACAAGTTTGATGCATCCATAGCACCATCTGTTTTGCCAGCTCCTACAAGTTGATGCATCTCGTCAATAAATAAAATCACTTCTCCTTCGCGCGACTGGACTTCATTAATAACGGACTTTAAACGCTCTTCAAACTCTCCTCGATACTTTGCGCCAGCTACCAATGCACCCATATCAAGTGCCAGAATAGATTTATTTAATCATGCCTCTGGAACATCTCTAGAAACAATGCGCTGAGCAAGCCCCTCTGAAATAGCGGTTTTGCCAACGCCCGGCTCACCAATTAAAATTGGGTTGTTTTTGGTTCGCCTTGCCAGAATTTGCATAGTTCGTCTGACTTCTTCATCGCGCCCGATAACCGGATCTAGCTTGCCTTGCTGGGCATCATTGGTTAGGTCGCGGGCATATTTGCTCAAGCTTTCAAACAATTCCTCGCCTGCATCACTCTCTATCTTGCGGCCCTGACGTAGCGCTTCTATTTCTTGTTTTAACGCTTCGATATTTAGATTATAGTGCTTTAAGAGCTTTCCAGCAGAACCATTAGATTCTGCCATTGCCAGTAAAACCGCATCAGTTGCGATAAAGCTATCGCCTCTTTGCTTTGACCACTTCTCTGCTTTTGCCAGAATTTTCGCAAGTGTTTGGTCGATTTGGAGTTTTATTTCGGTTGTCTCAGATTTTATCTCAGGCAGCTTTACTTGTGCTTGAGAGACAGCGCTTGTTAACTTAATCAGGTCGACACCAGACCGATTTAGTAATTTGGGAAGAGATACCGCATCATTTTTCAGCAAGGCTGATAAAAGATGTATATCTGTTAAACTAGGATTGGAATGTGCGAGAGCATAATTCTGCGCCTCTGTTAGAGCAGAACGAGAGATTGCTGTGAAGTTGTTTACATCCATACTTGTTGTCCTTTGATTAATTGAGTGTAAAGCAAGCGATAATTTAACTATGTATTTTTTTATGTGCTGTTTTTTATTTGTTTGCTTGGCGTGATATTAAGGCACAAAAATATCATCTGATAACAGAGCCTTAACTCTCTTGCCTGTAAGTCTTTGACCATTAAATATTTAAACAGGGGGATAAGACAAAAAATATACGCTAAAACCCTACGTTTTTTATGTAAGAGAGTGTATTGCCTTGTTCAAGGGTTCACTGAGCTTAAAAAACAACGGTTTTTTTAGGCACTATTACCGTTGGATGCCTATTCGCTAGATAACCGTGCTTTTCGGTAATTATGAGTGCGTTGATTATTGCTAATCACAGCGTTAGTAGTCTCAAGCGCTGCGTCACTAACAGCTGTTCCAGGGCCAAAGATTTTTGCAACGCCAGCTTCATATAAAAAATCGTAATCTTGTTGCGGTATAACACCGCCACAGATAACAAGTATATCTTCCGCTTTTTTTTCTTTTAAATGGTTTATTAATTCTGGAATAAGCGTTTTATGACCTGCTGCCAGAGATGAGACACCAATTACATGTACGTTTTTTGAAATAGCGCTTTCTGCTGCTTCCTGCGGCGTTTCAAACAAGTCACCTGCAATAACGTCATAGCCGAAATCAGCAAAAGCGCTTGCTATTATTTTAGCGCCTCTATCATGTCCATCCTGCCCTAGCTTAGCAAGATACAGTATCGGCGCGTTATTCGTCTCTGACTTGAATTGGCTGATTGCTGTATAAATAGGCTCTAACTCCTCTGCATTTCCATATGCATCAGCATAGATGTTTCGCACCACCTCGCTTATGCCGCGATGGCGGGTATAAACATCACTTAATGTCTCTGACACCTCGCCTATAGTCGACCTTGCTCGCATCGCCTCTATTGCAAGGGATAACAAATTATTTTGCCCTGCTTGGGCAGCCTCTTTAATATTGCTGAGCGCAGCAGCAACAGCGGTATTATCCCGTGCTGATTTAACCTTAGATATTTTTTTGATTTGTGCATTTCTTACAAAAGAATTATCAATCATACGGACATCAATTTCAGGCTCATTTTCGGATTGATATCGATTTACCCCCACAATCACCTGTTGACCTGAGTCAATGAGGGCTTGTTTTTTTGTGGCAATCTTCTCAATTTCCCTTTTTGGAAATCCTTGCTGGACGGCAACTGTCATTCCGCCCATATCCATTATTTCTTCAATCAGCATATTGGCTTTTGATATAAGTTGTGAGGTAAGGTTTTCGACGTAATAAGAACCTGCAAGCGGGTCTATTGTATCTGTCATTCCAGCCTCATGCTGTAGGATAAGCTGTGTGTTTCTGGCTATCTTTGCCGAGAATTCTGAGGGAAGGGCAATTGCCTCATCAAACGAGTTTGTATGTAGTGACTGCGTGCCGCCAAGCGTTGCTGCCATTGCCTCAATGGTTGTCCTGACAATATTATTATAGGGGTCTTGCTCTGTTAGGCTTGCACCGCTTGTCTGACAATGGGTGCGAAGTATTAGTGATTTTGTATCGCTAGGATTAAATAGGCGTGACATCCAACTTGCCCAAAGGGTGCGTGCGGCCCTTAATTTGGCGGTTTCAGAAAAAAAATTCATGCCAATCGCAAAGAAAAAAGATAATCTTGGTGCGAATTGGTCTACATCTAATCCGTGTTCATGGGCTGCTTTTACATATTCAAGGCCATCGGCAAGCGTAAAGGCAAGTTCTTGTACCAGATTTGCGCCCGCTTCTTGCATATGATAACCGGAAATGGAAATAGAATTAAATTTGGGCATTTCAGAAGCAGTATGAGCAATAATATCAGATACAATTCGCATAGAAGGCTCTGGCGGGTAGATATATGTATTTCGTACCATGAATTCTTTTAGAATATCATTTTGAATGGTGCCGGAGAGGTCTTTTGCGGGCACGCCCTGTTCTTCACCTGCGACGATAAAACTTGCTAAAATAGGCAGAACGGCACCATTCATTGTCATTGAAACTGACATTTTATCAAGCGGGATATCTGTAAATAGGCGTTTCATGTCCTCAACTGTATCAATCGCAACACCTGCTTTACCTACATCTCCTGATACTCTTGGGTGGTCTGAGTCATAGCCGCGATGTGTTGCTAAATCAAACGCAACTGAAAGGCCTTTCTGGCCTCCTGCAAGCGCTTGTTTAAAAAATTCATTAGACTCTTCTGCTGTTGAAAAACCAGCATATTGGCGAATTGTCCATGGCCTACCTGTATACATGGTTGCTTTTGGCCCGCGAGTAAAAGGAGCTTGTCCTGGAAAATTTTCAAGATGACCACATGCTTTTAAATCATCTTTTGTGTATAGCGGCTTAATCTCAAGACCGTCTAAATTTGTTTTTCCTGAAATTTTCTCAGGGGCATTTTTATATTCTGCGAGTGCCATTGTCTCCCAAAGCGTATAATGTGTC
>JAACDT010000305.1 GCA_009936885.1 Alphaproteobacteria bacterium | reverse complement strand
GGCTCTAGAGAAACAAATTCTGACCACAGCCGTTCCACAACAAATTCCGATGCTTTTCGATGCCTCAAAATAAGGTCTACAAGGCTGCCTCCATCAAAATTTTTTCTAATCCCAAATATGTTCTTTTTGGAAAAATCACGTGCCCATGATTTTTCCAAAAAACTAATTTTCCCATATTCAGAAACATGCCAACCGGCAAGAGCCTTAGCAGCTTCTTTAACGTCAACTTCGGAATAATTACCCTCACCAAGAGTGAATAGTTCAAAGAGCTCACGTGCTAAGTTTTCATTTGGCGACTCTCTTTCATTCCTGTTGTTATCCAAATAAATTAGAATGGCTGGGTCTTTAACCATTGACCGTAAAAGTTCACGGTAGTTGCCAGTTGCATGTGTTCGAATTGTTTTATGATGTATCCACTGGGCATGAGATTTCTCATCTAATCCACTAAAGCCTGCCACAAAAGTATTTTCCCAGAATAAAACCATTCTCTCTGCCAGTGGACTTTTTGAGGCAAGCATCTGTTTTATCCACCATTGTCTTAACTCAGACACCTCCTGCCGACGAGCACTTCGAAAGGCACTACGTTTGCTTTCAGGCCAATCTCGGTGCCCCCAATATCGCGGTTCTAATGTTGTCCATACCGGATATTCGTTTATCGGCTCAGTATTAAGTCCCTCAATTAAATGTGTGATCAGAGTTGACCTATACTCACCAACCCATCGTGATACTTCAGAGGGCGATGGCTCAAACCCAGTCTTTCTAAGAATGTAAGAGACATCTCTAGAAGACATAGGCTTATCGCTAACTTGTGGTATTTTACTTTGTGCAATCAAATCCACTGCCATTAAATTTGCAAATTCACTTTTAGGAAGGAGCGGTGATATAGTGCTTTTCGTTGAGAAAGAGGCCGAATGACAAACGAAAAAAGGGAAGAGTGAAAATAAAAAAGCAAGACGCAGCAGCATAGAATATCCAGACTTATGGCGTAAAAAAACTTCTCAAGATTTTCTCTAGAACATAATGATACAAAACGTTCTGAATAATAGTCAATTTTAAATATGTGAACCTTTTGGCTAGAAGGAAGAGTGAAATCTTCTCAGGATAATAGTAAAAAATATCTGAAAATACGTGAAAAATTGAGACGCTTTGGAGTGAACTCGCCAAACGTTCGTGTAGCAGGTTTACATAGTAACTGCGCAATGTTAGCTGTTTAAACGGCGTTACCGTCAGCCTAAAGATAGGCTGGCTTATTTTTTTGGAGTTTAGCATGAAAGCGGTATTTTTAGGCTCAATTGGTGTCATAGCAGAAACGTCAGAGCTGCAGAGGCAAGCCTATAATGCAGCCTTTGCCGAACATGGCTTGGATTGGTATTGGAACGTTGCAAACTATTGCGAAATGCTAAAAAACCCTGGGGGGGTGAAACGGATAAACTCCTTTTCAAACGGCTTATTATCAGCAGATGAAATAACGGCCATCCATTCAAAAAAAGAAGAGTTTTTCAGTGATTTTCTCCGCCAGGGTATTGCTCCGCGTCCAGGAGTTAGTGAGTGTATATTAAAATGCAAGCAAAACGGTATCCGCCTTGGCTTTATCACTACGACAACGTCGAATAATATCGAAACTCTATCATACGCGTTGAAAGAGCATCTAAAATTTACAGATTTTGACTTAATCACAACCAAGGATGATGTGAGTGCTGAAAAACCAAGCAGTGACGTGTATGGCTATGCGTTGAACAGGTTTGGATTGGACGCAGATGATGTCATCGCTATTGAGGACACAGAAGCTAATCAGGCCGCCGCGTTGCACGAACAAATCCTATGTTATTTGTTTGCTGGTGAATATGCTACAACCACATATCATCTGAACGCGATTAGTAGCCTAGAAATCTTAGCAAGGCAGATTTAGGGTGTAGAAAAAATCAATTTAAATCTCGGCTAGGATATCACGGCCTTGCATATTCAGGAAATTTAGAAGATCGATAAAAATCCAGTTTTCAGCCAACTTATCCCCCTCACGGCGATAGATATCAACAACCCTCATATCGGCATAACCATCAAAAGCTGGCATCCCTCAATATCCGCCTGTCGGCTTAAGGCTCAGATTAGGCCAACCAAAAAAGCCACCATAATTACCCTCTGCCATCCTGCAAATATGACCGTTAAAACGCCGCCCTTCATTCTGTGTCCTAAAGGGGCGCTGATGTTGCTGGATATATCTGTCAATGGTGAAAGTAGCACCAATGCCCGTGGGGCCCCACCACAGCATATCTTCATGCCAGCACTGGCGAAGTTCATCCTCAGGGGTTGCATACTGACCCTGATT
>JAACDT010000304.1 GCA_009936885.1 Alphaproteobacteria bacterium | reverse complement strand
TGATGGTGGAAAATTCTCGCCTGTAATGGATTGTCCAACTCATCATTTTCACAAATGGGTGGCATCAGCACTCCTTGCCGAGCAGAACACCTCAAAGAAACCCACTTAACCCTCGCGGCTTACTATAATCAGAGTTCTAAATGTGAACTTTCAGCGTTTTGTGAACTAGGTAATTTCATCTTTGAACATCGCACTAAGCTTGCCTGATAAAACATAGTCGATGATAAAATCACCAAGACGAATAAATTCATTGTAGAAGCGAGTACCCTCCGCGCCCTTAAGGCCACGATAATTAGAGGACATCTGACGAACAAGCGACAAATCTGATAAAGTCGGTGCAAGCACCACGTTCAAGCCTTCAAGATGTTTTGACAGCAAAGATAAATCACGCTGCGCTGGTGAAATCCGATTTGGCACAACAATCAGGTGAGGCGTAACTGTCATGTCACCCTCCTTCCGCTCATCCATCTCCCTCACAAATTCAAGCGTCGGACGTAAATCTGCCCATGATAGGGACGTAGGAATAATAATGCATTCGCACATCATAGCAATCTGCCAAACATTACCTGGCCAGCCAGCACCAGTATCAACAATCGTCAATGAGTTTTCTTCGGCGCGCATTCGGCGCAAAATACTATCAACTGTAACAAGGCTCAACCCATCAAACCTATCGCTCACAGGAACATGGCGCACCTCACCCTCTTTTGATAGTGGCTCAAGTAGCTCAAAGGCGGTTCCCTGACGATCTGTATCCAGCATCTGGATCGAACGTTCTGCAAAGCGTATGCGAAAATAATCAAATAAAAACGCTGAAATTGTGCTTTTACCCACGCCGCCTTTAATATTGCCCACAAAGATAGACTGACCTTGTTCCATAATACGCTCAATCAAAAGCAGCACATAGCCGCAAAAAATTATAAATTTGTGACGCCACTTTGTTGGAATCACACCTGATAAACATAAA
Organism: Alphaproteobacteria bacterium; assembly: GCA_009936885.1. Lineage (GTDB taxonomy): Bacteria > Pseudomonadota > Alphaproteobacteria > Puniceispirillales > Puniceispirillaceae > UBA5951. The sequence goes on along the minus strand of JAACDT010000304.1, from coordinate 1,739 downwards.
ACCCGATTTCGTTCTTTAGTAATGCAACAATATTGCCATTCACGCCTATCGGTCTGCATTTAATCTAGAAAAGCCTTGATGAGCTTTAATGTGAAGCAATAAAATAAGCTTTTTATACAAGCAAAATTGCCATATTTTTTACTATTGCGCCTAAAATGAGACCTTTCCTAAAGCTAAACGCTATCCTCTGCAGGAATAATTAGATTTTAATATTCGTGAACTTACGCAAAAAAGTAAATTTTCTTTGAAGATGTTAGAGGGCACCCCTCATATCTGCGAGTGTCTTTGCTTGAGTATAGAGAGTACGCGTTTCATCTACATAAACATCTCGCGTGATATGCCCGTCATGGAACAAACCTTTTAAGGCAATCATATTTTTCTCAATTAACTCCAATTCCTCAATAACTGGGGCGGATTCGGATATTGACACCTGTTTTTTGGGGGCAGCAAGCGGCGTCCGACGAAAAATTTTAAAATCCTCCTCAGCTTCAGTAGATTTCAGATCCTGACTATCTCTCAGGCTGTTATCAGAGTCACTGTTCGAGGCGTGAACAGCAGAGCCCGGCACCTGCGGAGGCGCTGCATTATGGACTTGATCTTCGATATGAGTGAGATCTGTAATGCGCGGCTCACCTTTACTATGCCTTGCAGAGCCAGCACGCCCTGACATGTGAGATTGGTGCGGCGCCTCATTGCGTTTGGCTATCCTGATTATAAAAAGCAAAATAAGAAAAAAGGCCATGACAACACCGCCAAGTATCATCACATCCTGTTCAGCTGCCATAATGCCTGCAACGCCTGCAAAATCCACCAGAAACTTCCTATGCTAAGATCATTCAATTTAAAACCTATTATAATGTAATTAATCAGATGAGAACAACCCCAACTCTCCTTTTCAGCATCATAAAAACTTATCCTTGTTTGCTGCAGATAGTAGAGCAGAGAGGTAGAACAATAGGCCTCTGATTTTTCTTGCGCCAAACTAGATTGACTTCCACAGTTATCCGGTGAGTGGAGACAAGAAAAACCACATGTGAGAAAAGGAGAATTTTGGCCATGTCAGACAAGATAACCATGCCAGAGACAGTCTCATTCCACCGAATGGATGAGGGAACTGAAGAAGATTATGCCCTTCTTCATCGACAAGAACAAAGTTTTATTGCTGGTCTGCCTAGCCGTATTGTCAAAGCTCTAGAAAATCTTGAACATTCCCTCTCCGGCTACCAGGTGTCTAGACTTGAACATTCACTGCAAACAGCAACGCGGGCTGAACAGGTAGGAGCTGACAAAGAACTCATCGTTGCGGCACTTATTCATGATATCGGTGATGATTTAGCTCCAGAAAACCATTCTCAAATGGCGGCAGCTATAATTCGCCCATATGTTCGCGCCGAGGTTACCTGGATTTTGGAGATGCATGGCGTCTTTCAGATGTATTATTATGCAGACAAAATAGGATTAAACAAAAATGAACGGGATCGCTGGCGGGACCATCACTGGTTTGATGCGTGTGAGAAATTTTGCCGCGACTATGATCAGCTATCCTTTGACCCCACCTTCCCTAGCAAACCATTGGAATATTTCATTCCAATGATAAATGAGATTTTTTCACGCCCTGCATTCGCTTCTGACATCATAAAGCCAGACACGGTACAGATGCAATGAGACAGGACACAGAATGTTAGGCTGGCTACGTACAAAATTAATCGAACAATCAATCACAGATGCTTATTCACGCC
>JAACDT010000303.1 GCA_009936885.1 Alphaproteobacteria bacterium | reverse complement strand
TTAAATCGAATGTTACTATCCTCTCCGCGTGTACTTAAATATTCCATTTGAGTAAGCTCCTTTTTTTAATCGGAGGTGGATTTAGAAGAGAATTGCAGTCTGCCATTTTGGTGATGAAAGGCAAGATAAACACCTATTAACGCAAGCGCTAGTCCAAACCAGGTTAATGCATAATTAAAGTGAGAATTAGGCACAAAAATATTTACCTCAGCCGCAATTGGAAGCGTTATAATTTCGCCAGTTCTAATAACGTCAATATAATAATTCTTTATCATTTCTTCTTGCTTCAGAAACTGTGCGATTTCAGTAGGCTTTAACGTAAACCAAAACCCTGCCTCAGGCTCGTTCTCAGGAACAAAATATCCCTTTCTGCCAGGAAGCCTTAATATCCCCTCAACATAAATTTCCCCTTCTGTTAATGAAAATGGACGGGTGCCAGGCTCTCTATAAGCCTCAGATACCCATCCTCGATTTATCAGAATGACGCCATCTGATGTTAAAAATGGGGTTACAACATGAAATCCTGCATTACCTTCATAAGTTCTGCCTGTCAGATAAATTTCTAATTGATGCAGAAATGTGCCGTTAACGCCAATTCGTTGGAACTCAAACTCCTCAACAGGCATTGTGACTTGATTAATACCAATGGCTGCCGCATTACTTCGTTGCTCAAATTGCGCGATAAGTTCGGTTTTTTCAGATAGACGCGATAATTGCCAACTCCCAAGTGAGATAAGCAAAATAATGGCTGGAATTGTAAAAAATGTCGGCCAAAAAAGTGGTCTGAATGTCATCATATCCCCATTTATCAAACTATGCGTATTAGAAAATTTTATACTTAATGTGTTACTTCATCCCAAAAATGATAGCCACAAAAAACAGAAGGGCCTCTGACAAAAAGGCCCTTGCTATTTTTATATAGTCGTTTGTGAGCAAGTCTAACTATCCGCCCCACCAATATATAGCAACAAATAAAAACAACCAGACAACATCAACAAAATGCCAATACCAAGCTGCAGCTTCAAATCCAAAATGCCTGTCCGCTGTAAATTGACCTTTCAAGCCACGCATCAAACATACAAATAGAAATATGGTACCAACGATAACGTGAAAGCCGTGAAACCCTGTAGCCATAAAAAACACAGACGGATAAATTCCATCACTAAATCCAAAATGTGCGTGCTGGTATTCGTATGCCTGCAAGGCTGTAAACAACACCCCAAGCATTACCGTAACAGTCAGCCCCATGATAAAGTCTTTTCGGTCATCATGCAGAAGCGCATGGTGCGCCCACGTCACGGTACAACCTGACAGCAAAAGAATAAGCGTATTGATTAGCGGTAAATCAAATGGGTCGAATGTGTCAATGCCCTCAGGTGGCCAAACTCCGCCTACGGGGAATAAAGCACGATCAAAAAATGCCCAAAAAAATGCAACAAAAAACATTATTTCAGACACGATAAACAGCAACATTCCATATCGCATGCTTATCTGCACGATAGGTGTATGATGGCCTTGATATTCAGCTTCTCTTACGATATCGCGCCACCATAAGAACATGGTTAGAATTACCAGCCCTAGACCAACTGCTAATGTCTCTAATCCATATGGCTTGTCATGCATATACATTGCGGCACCAATGGTAACAACAAACCCGGATGCGGCACCAACAGCAGGCCACGGACTTGGTTCTACCAGATGATACGGATGCTGCTGTGACCCACTCATTTTACTCTCCCTAAAAAATTCATCAATTCCCCCGAACTAATGAGATTGAACAATTAACTCTGCAATGCCTTAAAAAACGTATAGGACAATACAACTTCATCTACATCTATTGTGTTTTTATCTGATGCTATTTCAGGATCAAGATAAAATACCACAGGCATGTCTACTGACTCGCCTGGTGCTAATGGCTGTTCGGTAAAACAAAAACATTCCATTTTCATAAAATAAGGGCCAGCTTTTTCCGGTGTCACATTAAAGGTGGCTGTGCCGGTTAACATTTCTTCTGACAGGTTAGTAGCCCTAAAAACAGCTTTCACCTGCTCCCCTGGTGCTAATAATATAACCGCATCTGTGACAGGCAAGAATGACCAGTTAAGTTCTGGATTAGTATGGGCGTTGAAACGCACTTTTACGTCATGACCGCTTATAATCGTCTCAGAGACTTGCTCTGCTATTTGAGTAGTGCCACCAAACCCTGTTACCCGGCAGAATAAATCATATAAAGGCACGGATGCATACGCTAGACCCATCATACAAAAGACCATCACACCAACAACAAGCAAGCTTTTTGCATTTCGCCGTTGCAATTCTGATTTGTGAGGCGTTAGCCGTGCGTTGGATATTGTCATGAATTCAACCCTATCCGAACTACTGTTATTAAAAAGAACAGAAGTACAAGTCCGAATATAAGGCCCAGAACTGTATAATTCTGCCGCTTTCGTGCCTGTCTTAATTCATCAGCTGTTTTGGGTGTTGGCTTATTCATTAATAATTATCCTAAAATCGCCTTATCACAAATCAATGCTAAAAATAAAATAAACAAATACGCTATTGAATATTTAAACAAACGCATTGCGCGGCTGTCATCTGGCTGCCTGAGCAATTGAGAGGCAAGCAACAAAAATATCGTGCCGCTAATCCCAGCAACTGAGCCATAGAGGATTTTCGACATACCAATAATATTCGGCAGAAGACTTACACCAACCATTATGATGCTATATATAAAAATCTGCCTTCTTGTCTCATCCCCGCCAGCTACTACCGGAAGCATCGGGATTTTTGCATTTTTATAATCCTGATTTTTAACCAAGGCCAAGGCCCAGAAATGAGGCGGAGTCCAAAAAAAGATTAAACTAAACAGAATAATGGACTCGATACTCATACTTGCAGTAACCGCTGCCCATCCAATAATAGGGGGAAGCGCTCCTGCCGCACCGCCAATCACTATATTCTGAGCTGTCGAGCGCTTAAGCCAAACTGTATAAATTAGTCCATAAAATATGATTGTAAACGCAAGCAAACCGCCAGCCAGAAAGTTTGCAGATAAACTCAAAATCAAAACAGAAATAACAGAAATAATCACGCCAAAGGCTAGCGCTTCTGATGGCTCAACCTTGCCAGCTGGAATTGGCCGAGCGCGTGTTCTGTGCATTACAGCATCAATATCTCTATCATACCATTGATTAATAGCGCCAGATGCACCAGCGCCAGCGGCAATCGCAAGCAGTGATATAACAGCAAGCACCGGGTGCAACTCACCAGGAGCGAGATACATACCCGCAAATCCAGTGAATATCACAAGGCTCATGACACGTGGTTTCATGAGTTGAAAAAAACTAGACACAGCAGATGGATTAAATACTGCTGTCTGTCTTGTTATGTTTTGAATTTTTTCCATTACATAAAGATATCTAATTTATTTTCGGCAATGTTTCATAGGTGTGGTAGGGCGGCGGAGAAGCCACTTGCCATTCAAGTGTTGTTGCGCCTTCGCCCCACGGATTACTCTCAGCACGGCGACGAGAAATAAACGCCTCTGCAATCACGACAAGAAAAATAATAGCGCCCGCAGCAGATACAAATGACCCGATAGAAGCAACCATATTCCATCCTGCAAATGCATCCGGATAATCTACATAGCGCCTCGGCATGCCCGCAAGTCCAAGGAAGTGCATGGGGAAGAAGGTTAAATTAACACCAAAGAACGTCACCCAGAAATGTACCTTTGCAAGTCCGTCATGATAGCTATATCCAGTCATTTTAGAGAACCAATAATAGAAGCCTGCAAACAGACCAAACACAGCTCCTAATGATAGGACGTAATGGAAATGGGCGATAACATAGTACGTATTATGCAACACCACATCAAGACCAGCATTTGATAATACAACGCCCGTTACACCGCCAACCGTGAATAAAAAGATAAATCCAACTGCCCAGAGCATTGGAACGCCAAATCTAATAGAGCCGCCCCACATGGTTGCAATCCAGCTAAAAATCTTAACTCCGGTGGGCACAGCAATTACCATTGTCGCAGCGGTAAAATAAGCTCGTGTG
>JAACDT010000302.1 GCA_009936885.1 Alphaproteobacteria bacterium | reverse complement strand
TTACCTGGGGCAGGTGCCTCTCTTGGTAGCTTTCTTGCCTATATGTCCGAGAAATCACTTGCAAAAGAAAAAGATAAATTTGGCACAGGTGAGCCAAAGGGTATTGCGGCTCCTGAAGCTGGAAATAATTCTGCTGCTGGTGGGGCGTTGGTTCCGATGCGTACACTTGGGGTGCCTGGCTCTGGAACAACAGCTGTTCTTCTTGCTTTATTGATGACGTTAAATATCACGCCAGGGCCTTTGCTATTTACCGAGAGGCCAGAAGTTGTGTGGGGTCTTATTGCCTCATTGCTTATTGCAAACTTTGTATTATTGGTTCTTAACGTGCCAATGGTAAAAATCTTCAGCCGCGTTGTACAGGTACCTGCTGCAATTTTGCTACCTGGGGTTACCATGATTTCCTTTGTTGGAATATATTCCTTGTCTGGAAGTTATTTTGATCTGTTATTGATGATATTATTTGGAGTTGCAGGATTTTTCTTGCGAAAAATGGATATTCCAACAGTTCCGGTTATTCTCGGAATTCTACTTGGAGGCCATATGGAGGTCAGCCTTAGGCGTGCTATGGTTTTATCAGATGGTGATTGGACATATTTATTTGCCTCTTCAATCTCAATTGGCCTATGGGTTGCTGCGTTCCTTGGTTTTATTGCCCCGATCTTTTTAAGACGGTTTCTTACAATATCTAAACCCCAATAAATAACCAGATAAATAGATGACAAAATCAACCAAAATTTTAGTACCTTCTGGTGTTCTTGGATTAGGGTTTAGTGAGGATGCGCTTATTCAGGGTCTCAAACGCCAGCCAGACATTATTTCCATAGATGGTGGTTCTACTGATAGTGGTCCATTTTATCTTGGTATGGGGGTATCAAAATATTCTCTTGGGGTATGTGAGGCTGAATGGCATCTGCTCATGCAGGCGCGCCATGATAATAAAATCCCGCTTGTCATAGGAAGTTGTGGAACCTGCGGGGTTAATGCTGGCGTAGATATGATGTTTGACATGACGGTAAGAATAGCCAAGAAGCTTGGCCATTTCGTTAAAATTGCTAGAATTTATTGTGAGCGTGAGATATCAGAATTTCAAATTGCGCTGGGTGAAAATAGAATTAAACCGCTAGAGCCAGCACCTCAGATAACGCAAGATAGCCTTTCTAAGATAACCCATATTGTATCCTTAGCTGGGGTTGAGCCTATTCAGAAAGCAATTGAAGCAGGTGCTGACGTTATACTTGTAGGCAGAGCCACCGATACAGCCCTTATAGCGGCATTACCCTTATTAAATAACGCTCATAAAGGGGCGAGCTGGCATGCTGCAATAATTGCTGAATGCGGTGCTTTTTGTTCAACCAATCCATCCTCTGGAGTGATATTTGTAGAAGTTGATGAAACTGGTTTTACGGTTGAAGCCATGGCGCAGAATGCTTTGTGTACGCCTGAAACCGTCGCTGCCCATATGCTTTATGAAAATGCTGATCCCTTTGTTTTGTTGGAGCCCGGCGGTCATCTTGATGTAACAGATGCCACATACACAGCACTAGATGAGCGACGGGTGCGCGTAGAAGGCTCGCGCTGGCATTCATCAGACACTTATACGGTTAAACTGGAAGCTGCTAAATTATCTGGATATCAGACTACGATTCTTACCATCGTGCGAGAGCCAAACTATGTTGCACACATAGATGACTGGATAGTAAAATTATCCAGAATATGTAACACAAAATTAAAACAATCTATGACCAATTCTAAATCAACACATTCCATTGATTTCAGAGTAATAGGTAAAAATGCCGTATTGGGAGAATTGGAGTTTTCAGAAAGCCTTGCACCTGAATTAGGTGTACTGGTTATTGTAACTGCAGATAGTCAGGGCGAGGCAGATGATATCGCAATGCTGATAAATCCTTATTTACTTCATTTGCCATTATCAGAAGATGAACCTATTCCAACCACTGCTTTTGCCTATTCTCCTGCAAATTCTAGCAGGGGGGCTTTTTTCGAATTTGCTTTGAACCATATTATGATATTAGATAAGCCCTGTGATGGTTTTCCATTAATAATAGACGAGGTTTAGATGGCATCCTTATCTGAGCTTACACATAAAATAAGATCAAAAAATGCAGGCCCTTTCTGGGTTACGATAGATTTGTTTTGCAGGGATGACGCACATTATAAAAGAGTGCGAGATGGGCTTGCTCTGCCAGTGATAGCAAGATGTCTTTTAATTCCTGAAAATCTTGTAAAACGTTTTGAAATTGATAATCTTAAAGTGATTAAGGTCAGTTTTCAGCGTAAACATTTTCAAGGAAGTAGATTGGACAGGGATATGCATGGCGCTCAATTCGCGTTTTTATTGGAGCAATTGCAGATTGATTAAATTAGAATGGTTATTTTATGGACGTTTCTAATCTAGCAGAGCATGAAGTAAGTGAAATCATACAAATGGCACTTTGTGATCACACAAGTTTTGCTCAAATAAAAATGCAATATGGACTTTCTGACAAGCAAGTGAAACAGTTGATGAGAGAGAATTTGAAGCCAAGCAGCTATAGAACTTGGCGAACGCGTGTTCGCAAATTCAGTGACAGACGAGAGAGTTATAAATAAAGCATCCGCTACGTATCACAATTAGCTGGTTGAGCTGGGGATATTATTTGTCATAGGTTTACTCTCATGAAAGCTAACACGCCTATCTAATATCCGCATTGGAGGACCATGTATTATGATTTTGGAAGATGGATATTGTGAGGACTAAAAGACAATGAAACATCCAGGAAATATTGCGATAATTGGAGGTGGTGGCGCAATTGGATATGCCGTTGCAAAGCAGCTACGCACCAGACATCCAGCTGCTAGCATAATGGTGGTTTCGCGCGCACTACCGCAAGCAGAAATTAGCGGCGTTTCGCATCAACTGATTGATTATGAGGATGAGCTTTCTATTCAGGCAGCCGCAAATCTGGCTTCTGCGGATAAGCTCGTTGATTTAATATTTGTTACAACAGGGATACTTCATGAAGAAAATTTACGACCTGAAAAATCACTAAAAGAGTTATCTTATCAGAATTTTGAGAGGCTTTTCAAAGTTAACACAATTACACCTGCACTTATTGCAAAGTATTTTTTGCCTGTATTAAGCCGCAACAAAAATTCGATTTTTGCTGCGTTATCTGCCCGCGTTGGCAGTATATCAGATAATCAATTGGGCGGGTGGTATGCATATCGTGCCTCTAAGTCAGCTTTAAATATGATTATAAAATCAGCCTCCATTGAGGTTGCCCGAAAAAATCCAAAGGCAATAATTGTCGGACTTCATCCGGGAACTGTAGATAGTAATTTGTCCAAACCATTTCAGCATAGCATTACAAATAACAAGCTGTTTACGCCATCTATTGCAGCAAGTCACCTGCTAGGCGTATTAGACAACCTAACATCAGAACAAACGGGGAAGTGTTTTGCATGGGATGGAAGTGAAATATTACCTTAAAAAAATATGAGTCATCCTTAAATATGCATTGATTATAGAAACTGCTTCTCCTATAGAAGCTGCATAAGATTTTGTGATAAATGTTTCAGTAAAAATATATCTGTTGGAGGTCTTAATGGCACTTCAATTAGGACTATCAGCTGATATGTTATGGCTGGACAAGCCGTTAGAATGGCGTATTTCACGATTAACAGAAATGGGATTTGGCGTTGGCATTGGAATTGGCCTGACTGGAGTTTGCCCAATATTTTGAGGCTTGGAGCCACATTTACGACTATAAATGGATATATAGAAGGCAGGCTATCAGATGATACCGGCGCAGAATTATTGATTAAATCGGCAACCAAGGTGTGACTAAATTAAAGTGAAATAAAAAAATGAGAGTAAATCTATGTATCAGAACGTAATCGCCCCGATTCAATTTAAGACAGTTAAAGACATCTATCTGAATATCAGTCATTTTTTAGATCATTTTATCATGTTAATTTTTGCAAAATCTGCTTATGACGCTGGCCGTCATTTTGGTATGAGCTATGATGAGATTATTATCTATGGTATGGCTGGGTTTATTCTATTCGGCGCTGTTGCGCCTCTTGCGGCAAGTCTTGCGGATAGATTTTCGCGTTCTTTATTGCTGGTTATATATCATTTTGGGATAGGATTGGCAGCTATTTTGGCTGGTTTTGCCCAAACTGTCTGGCAGCTATCAGCAGCAATTGGACTTATTGGTGTGTTTGCTTCAATTTATCACCCGGTAGGCATTGCGATGCTTATCAAAAGCAATCGTAGAATAGGATTTCGGCTTGGGATTAACGGCGGATTTGGCAATATGGGTGTTGCGGCTGCGCGTCTTGTTGCTGGAATATTGCTTACAATGGGCGATTGGCGCCTATGTTTTATTCTTCCAGGAATATTTTGTCTGATTTATGGTTTTGCGTTTATCACAGCTTTAGAGGAGGGTTACCAACAATCCACCCAAAAAAAACAGGTTAAAAAGCCTGGATTCTCACCTAACTGGAAACTTGCTTTAGCAGCTATATTTTTATCTACAGCAAGTGGCGGGTTTGTGTTTAGCGCGATGACATTTGTTGTTCCGCGATATTTTGAAATTTCTATGGTTAGCATATCTAGTTCTGTCGCTATAACAGGGCTTCTTGCATCACTTGTTTATGCATGTGCATCATTTACACAAATTGCGGTGGGTTGGATAATAGATAAGGTCGAGCCAAAGTGGGTTTTGTTTGGTATTGGCATCGGTCAGATATTTTTTATTTTCCTGACGTCTCAATTCACAGATTATGCCTTGTTTTTTGCAATGCTAATAGCGATGAGTTTTGTTTTTGGACAGATTCCAATTACGGATACGATTTTATCTAGATACGTCCCGGACGAATGGCGCGCAAAGGCATTAAGCTTTAAGTTCATGTTAAATTTAATTGTTGGTGCGGCGGTTCTGCCAATTTGTGGATTATTGTTACAATCTGGTATGATGATGAGTAGTTTGTTTGTTATTCTTAGCTGTATCGCGGCATTGGTTGTTGCTTCTGGAATTATTTTGCCTGTTCAAATAGCATCTCACCGGCAAGATTTATAAAACACAAAAAAAAGAGCCCCAAGGAGAGGCCCTTTTTTATTTCTGTTTATGTTAATTTGATGCTGTTTGTGCCACTAATCTGCTGTCATGCTCAAAGGTAACTGCATATAATGCCTTGCCATCAAACAATTCAGATAATTGTGAGCCTTCGCTTGCAAAAAATCTATGTGCTTCTATACGGGAGGTAAGACGATATCCCTTAGCAGATAAATTTTGTTTGTGAAACATAATCGCAGCTTCCGTAAAACTCGGAGCAAGAATTGTTATTTTGGTATCATCGTCAGGCATAATTGGATCTACCTTCGTTGATTTGGTCATCATGTACTCCGTATTGGTATTTTGAGGTTTGTTTTTAAGATCTTGCGTAAAATTTGTCATCTTATTCCCTATTCTGCAGCTTCTGTCTGCGTTTCTGGATTTGAATCAGTTACAAACTGAGCATTCTCGGTGCTGTCTTCTAGGGCAGTTGTGGACGGATTGCCTCTAACCGCAACAGATACTGCATCGAACCAGCTTGCGCCGACTTCTCTTTGGTGACGATGTGCAGTAAATCCGCGTGATTCAGCTGCAAATTCCGCATTTTGTAGGTCCATATAGGCTGCCATC
>JAACDT010000067.1 GCA_009936885.1 Alphaproteobacteria bacterium | reverse complement strand
AATTATTCAGATTAATTGTATTTTATAGATCTTCTATAAAAATATTAATGATTGTAAATTCTATCCAAAAAAACTCAAATAAAGTGAGGCATCCTCTAATAAATCAATCTTAACCTTAATTTAAATTTCTTTTGGTTTTGAGCAACTAACTTTACTTGCTTGATATTTGATATGATTAGGTCATACTCAATGAGTATATAGTCGTTTAGAGCATATGAATCTTGTAAAAACAAAATAGAATTAAATACCATGGAAACAGCAGTAAAAAAGCAAAGAGGTACCTTATCAGGGCAAGTAAGGCATTACATTCTAACAAAAATTCTTAACGGTGATTTCGAGCCAGGTGAACGCTTGATAGAAATGAAAATTGCACGGCAAATGCAAACAAGTCAGGCTCCTGTCAGAGAGGCGATAAGAGAGCTAGAATCAACAGGCTTGTTAGAAACATTACCCAATCGCGGCTCTAGAATACGCAAAATAAGTAATCAAGAATTATCGGATATTTATGATGTTCGTGCCCAGCTTGAAGGGTATGCTGCAGAAGTGATTTGTCAAAATCAGGTTGAAACAACAGATCAGCTAGAAGATGCGGTTGAGAGAATGTTAGCTGCTGCAGCAAAAGAAAATATGATGTTATTTGCGTCTATTAATCATGAATTTCATTCTATCATTATTAAAAATGCAGGTAATGAGATATTGCTTAAAACATGGCAAACACTTCATATACAGATCAAAACATTTCTTATCGTAAACAGGCTTGAAAAAAATCTAGTTGAAATGGCAAATTCGCATTACAAAATTATAGATGCGTTTAAAAAGTTTGATGCCGAGCAAGCTAGATTTGAAGTAATTAGTCATATTTATAAAAATCGCCCTGATATCGTCGAATAAATATTATTCGACTTTCAGATATTTTAGTACTTAAGTTAATAACTTACTTATACAGTTTATCTATATGATTTTTATATTTTTTTAAAATTTCATTCCGCCTTACTTTTAAAGTAGGCGTAAGCATTTTATTAGCCACGGTAAACGCATCACTGGCCATAATAAACTTCCTAATTTTCTCTGACTGAGAGAGCGAATTGTTAATTCTTTTAACAATTTCCTCTAGCTTTGATCGTTGTTCATTTGGCGATTGGTTCTCACTTAGAAATGACTCAGACGGTGATATAATAGAACAGAGCCACGGTCTTTTATCTCCAAAAACAACAGCAGCTTCTATTTCTGGCTCAAAGCACAGAATGGATTCTACCCTAGATGGAGAGATATTATCGCCTCCAGAATTTACAATGATATCCTTCACCCTGCCCGTAATTTCGATATATCCATCTGCATGAATATGCGCGATATCACCTGTATGTAGCCAGCCATCTATTAAGGTTTGAGCGGTTGCCTTCTCATCCCTCCAATAGCCCTGCATCAAACAATCTCCCTTAACAAGCAATTCAAATTTATCAGATAGCTTAACTTCTACGCCCTCTACTGCAGGACCAACTGTTTCAATTCTAATGCGCTTTGGTCTATTTGCAGAAATCAAGGGGGAGGCTTCTGTTTGTCCATAACCTTGCAATATTTGAACACCAAGACTTAGAAAGAATCGTCCAATATCAGGATTTAACGCAGCCCCTCCTGACACGAAATAGTTTAATCTTCCGCCCAATCTATTTTTCACCTTTCTGCGCACAAGCAAAGTTAAAACTGGGTCAATAGCTCTATCCATTATTGAAATATGTTGATTTAAAATTTTTGCTGTCCCAATAGAAACTGCTTTATCAAATAAAGTTTTTGTGATGCCCCCTTTAGCCATAATGCCAGAATTAATTCGGTTAAATAAAACCTCATATAATCTTGGCACTGCCGTCATTATAGTTGGTTTAACCTCTTGTAAATCTTGCGCAAACCTCTCAGTACTATTACACAACCAAACATTTGCGCCCATTGATAATGGGAGATGGAGACCTGCTGTATGCTCATAGGCATGGGATAAAGGAAGCAAGGATAAAAATCGCGCTTTATCGTCTGCTTTTCCTTCTGCAAGTAAATCTGCCGCTGCTGAGATATTTGCTTGAATAGATTTCTGGGTAAGCATTACTCCTTTGGGGGTACCACCTGTGCCAGATGTATAAATTATACAGCAGACATTCTCAGCAGCAATTTTTTCAACAGAAGAAATAAACTCACTATCCAATTGATGAGGTGCTATATGCTGGTTGGCCAAATGAGGGATAGTAGTAATTTCCTGCCAATCATAGCACTCAAAACATACTTTTGTCTTTTGTGGTGGGCGCTTATCAAAATAAATTATGGCTTCTACAGCACCTGTTTTTATCGCAGCCTTTTCTAGGCTGTCTGCTAAATGTCCAGATGAGGTAAAAATAAAGCGGGTGTGGCTATGCTCCATTAAAAACGAATAATCTGACTGGGTAAGCGTTGTGTAGGCCGGCACCGCAACAGCGCCAACCGACATAATAGCTAAATTCGCAATTGCCCATTCTGACCGGTTCTCAGAACATATCATAACCTTGTCATCTGGCTGTATGCCAATGGAAGTTAGGAATTTTGCGATATCCTGTGTTTTTCGAGCTACTTCTTGCCAGCTTTGACCCATCCAGCCATCAGATTTCTTATCAAAGAATAACGAGCTGGTAGGCGCTATTTCCATATTTTTGAACAGCGTAGATGGAAGATTATTGGATTGCTGAAAAAACATCATACCCTCTTACTGAAATAAGCTGAAATATTAAAAAACCTCAGTAATTAGTATAGAGAATTTTCACAATACCATGCAAGCATTAGAAGGCCCGTTCTAAAGTATTCGTGTTATTTATAAATCTTTTCTAGAACAGACGATTTTTTAACATCATCGTTTCTTTTCTTTATATAAGATACATACTAAACTACCATTAGGAAAATGCGAACTTAGGATGATTGAAAATATGGCCGCACAAAGCTTTCTGGATTTAGTGGGCAATACGCCCTTAATTAAACTACGTGCCGCATCAAAGTTAACAGGGTGTGAGATTTATGGCAAAGCTGAATTTTCAAACCCTGGTGGTTCTGTAAAAGATAGAGCGGCAAAAGCTATTATTGAGGCGGCAGAGGCAAGTGGAAGTTTGCGCAAAGGCGGCACCATTATCGAAGGCACTGCCGGTAATACTGGAATAAGCCTTTCTCTTGCTGGGAACTCGCGCGGTTATAAGACAATCATTGTAATGCCTGAGACACAAAGTCAGGAAAAAAAAGAAGCATTGCGTATTGCAAAGGCTGACCTAAGACTTGTGCCTGCCCTGCCCTACCGAGATTCTGGAAATTATATTCGGGTATCTCAAACCATGGCAGAAGAAATGCAACAAGAACCCAATGCGAATGTTATTTGGGCCAATCAATTTGATAATGTTGCGAATCGGGACGGGCATTTCTCATCTACTGGGCCAGAAATATGGGAGCAAACAGATGGTGGCGTGGACGGATTTATTTGCGCTGTTGGCTCTGGTGGCACGCTTGCAGGTGTTGGCGCTTATCTTAAATCCCGAAATGATAAAATTTCAATTGGATTAGCGGATCCAAATGGCAGTGCATTATTTAATTACTACGAGAATGGCGAATTTAAAGCAGAAGGCAACTCTATATCAGAGGGAATAGGGCAAGGACGTATTACAGCCAATCTAGAAGATTTCAAGCCTGATTATTCTTTCCGAATATCAGATGAGGTTGCAATGCCGATTTTATTTGATCTTATGTCAGAGGAAGGCCTGTATTTAGGCGGGTCAAGCGCCATTAATGTGGCAGGGGCAATTGAACTTGCAAAGAAACTAGGCAAAGGGCATAAAATCGTAACTATTTTGTGCGATTCTGGACAGCGTTATCAATCAAAGGTGTGGAATCCAGAATTCTTAAAATCAAAGAATCTTCCTACGCCTTCATGGATGTAAAAAATAATGTCACGTTTTAAAAATTTAGTAACAGCAGAATGGTTGATTGAAAATCAAGGGCGCAGCGATGTTAAAATATGTGATGCAACTTATTTTCTAGTAACTCATAACAGAGATGCTAAGGCAGAATATTTAGCAAATCATATTCAAGGTGCAATTCGTTTTGATATAGATGCCATTAAAAATCCTGCTTCTGACTTGCCTCATATGCTGCCAACAGCACAGCAGTTTGAAGCGCATATGCAAGAAATTGGCATTAATAATAGTGATTATGTGATTGTGTATGATAACTCCCCCTTTTTATCAGCTGCGCGCGCATGGTGGCTGTTGCGCATGTTTGGTCATGAGCGAGTTTATGTTCTTGATGGAGGATTAAAACGATTTATCGCTATCGGCGGTAAAACAGAAACAGGTGCCGGTAAAACGCTGCCCAAATCCGGTTTCAAAGCATCAAACCCGATTGAAACAGATGTTATTTTATTTGATGATTTGCACGCGCAGGTTTT
>JAACDT010000301.1 GCA_009936885.1 Alphaproteobacteria bacterium | reverse complement strand
GAATATTCGCAATTATCAAATCGAATTTCTGCTTTTTACGAAGCCTTTCATGCGAGAAACCGTCAGAATGAAGTGCAAAAAATGCCTTCTTTGGATATTGGTTTATATGCCAATTTTGGCATGTGGTCTCAACCGATATTTTATCATAGTCCGCTGCCATAACAGCGGCACTAGGATTTAGGGACTTTGCCGCCATTGATAATATCCCGCTCCCACATCCTAAATCAAGTATTCGGTTAATATGTCTTTTTGAGCGAGATGCTTTTTGTATTGCTAACAGACACCCTTTTGTTGTTGCATGTGTTCCAGAGCCAAAAGCTTGCGCAGCATCAACACATAACGGAAATAAACCCGCAGGTGCTGGGTTTGTAATATGACTGCCATGCACCCAGAATCTGCCTATCCTAAATGCGGGAAACTCTTTTCGGTTTTCATGCAACCAATCTGTTGGTGGTAATTTTTGAAGCTGAACAGATTTTATGTTCGCAAGCAGGCATCTATTAAGATAAAAATCCACCTGCTCCAGGCTTGGCTCTATATCGAATAAAGCAACTACCTTAGTGAGCTGTTTTGTGTCTTCCCACCTCTCAAGAGAAATCGCATTAGCATCGAGTAATTGCTCAAAGATGGCCTCTAATTCTGCTGTGGGGCCGGCACACTCTACCTGTAATTCCCAAAATGTCTGCGCGATCATCTAGCTGAACACTCCCCAATTTGTAGCATCATTTATGACTGACAAAGCTAGCAATTACTTTCTTCCTACCTGCTTTATCAAACTGTATGTCGAGTTTATCCCCTTCAACGCCAAGGACATCCCCCATCCCAAATTTCATATGAAACACTCTATCGCCAAAAGAAAATGCAATTTGTTGTTGGTGCTCGATTATCCCGCCTGAATCTCTGCGAGGGGCGGCAAGGTTAGCTGTTGTATTAGATGCCATTCTCTGCCAGCCTGGACCATATCCAGGCTTTCCGACACGGGTTTCTGCCCGTCCTATCATTACAGGCTCTACACGCCCAATAGACAGCCCCCTTGCCATATCTTCAATCAAGTTTCGCTCTGGTAATTCAGATATAAACCGAGATGGAATAGCAGATTGCCACAAGCCATGAATGCGTCTGTTTGCAGCAAAACTTATAAACAAATTGCGTCTTGCGCGCGTAATTCCAACATAAGCTAATCTGCGCTCTTCTTCTAGGCCAGCACCCCCATTTTCTTCCAGAGTTCGTTGGCTTGGAAATACACCCTCCTCCCAGCCAGGCAAAAACACAGTATCAAACTCTAAACCCTTGGCAGCATGAAGTGTCATTAAAGTCACTTCACCTTCTGTTGTTTGCGTTTCATTATCCATTACAAGGGAGATATGCTCAAGGAAGCCAGACAAACTCTCAAATTCTCCAATAGCAGAGACTAATTCTTTTAAATTCTCTAATCTTCCAGGGGCATCTGGGGATTTATGCATTTGCCACATTGTTGTATAGCCAGCTTCTTCTAATATCATTTCTGCTAATTCCGCAGGCGGCATGTCTGAGCGAGCAGAACCCCAACGCATAATATCATCGATAAATTTACACAAAGCCCGTTTTGCTTGTGGTTTAAGCTCGTCTGAGTAAGAAAGATTTGTTGCTGCCGCAAATAACGGGATATTTTGCGCTCTTGATAATTGGTGTATCAGCTGTAGCGAGGCCTCACCTAATCCACGTTTCGGGGTATTAATTATCCGCTCAAATGCCAGATCATCTGATTGCTGATATACCAACCTTAGATATGCCAGTGCATCTCTAATCTCTGCGCGCTCGTAAAACCGTGTCCCAACCACGCGGTAGGGAAGGCCGATCGCAATAAAGCGTTCTTCAAATTCACGTGTTTGGTATCCAGCACGGACCAAAACAGCCATAGAAGATAGCTGTTGTCCATCTTTTAAAAGAAACTCTATCTGACTAGAGATAGTGCGAGCCTCTTCACTACCATCCCAATAGCCAGCAACTCGTATTTTCTCGCCATCTGATTCTGCTGTAAAAAGGGATTTACCAAGACGTCCTTCATTATGAGCAATTAATGTCGATGCTGCTGCTAATATATGTCCAGTAGAACGATAATTTTCCTCTAGGCGAACAATATCTGCACCTGGAAAATCCTTCTCAAACTTAAGAATATTCCCAACTTCAGCGCCTCGCCACCCATAGATTGACTGATCATCATCCCCAACGCAGCACAAATTTCCATGTGCAGCAGAAAGCAATCTTAACCAAAGATACTGAGCAACATTTGCATCCTGATATTCATCTACCATAATATGCGTTAGGAGATTTTGATATTTCTGTAAAACATCCAGATTCTGGTTAAAAATGGTAAGCATATGTAATAGAAGATCGCCAAAATCAGATGCATTTAATGCCAAAAGCCGCGATTGATAAGCGCTATATAATGTTTTAGCTTTTCCTTGTGCTGCATCCCCTGCTTCTGATTTCGTGATTTTATCAGGCGTAAGGCCTCTATCTTTCCACCTGCTAAATAAACCCAAGATCATTCGTGGGGGCCAACGTTTTAAATCCAGACCCTCTGCTTCCATGACTTGTTTAATTAATCTTAACTGATCATCTGTATCTAAAATTGTAAAATTAGATTTTAATCCAACCAGCTCAGCATGACGACGAAGCATCTGTGCTGCAACGGAGTGAAAGGTACCAAGTGTGACCTGCTCCGCCATTGGGCCCACCAGCTCAACCGCTCGAATACGCATTTCCCGAGCTGCTTTATTAGTGAATGTAACCGCTAATATGTTGAATGGATTAGCAGTTCTTGTCGCAATTAGCTGCGCCAGACGAGACGTTAGAACACGTGTTTTTCCGGTTCCCGCTCCTGATAATACAAGCAATGGTCCGTCTAAATTCGTAACAGCTTGCTGTTGAGGCTGATTGAGACCATGTAACCAAATAGGGTGTAAGTCTCTTTCAGTTATTTCATTATTAGTTTCTAGATTCATAAATTAACCATATTCTAATATAATGGGCTACGATTGGGTTCTTATATGGGGTGCTGATATAGACCCCTTAAATAGATTTTAATTCTTGGCCATCTGACATACAGATACACA
Source organism: Alphaproteobacteria bacterium (assembly GCA_009936885.1). Lineage (GTDB taxonomy): Bacteria > Pseudomonadota > Alphaproteobacteria > Puniceispirillales > Puniceispirillaceae > UBA5951. The sequence continues at coordinate 3,211 of JAACDT010000301.1, read as the reverse complement.
TTCTTATTCCGCTATTGATGGCTGTGAAACCTTTATAAGATACTCGCTCTTACATACCAATAATTGTGCGTCATTGATGAAAAACAGATTAATAAAGATCACTATTAAGTCTAGCAAAAATTCTATGATATCGATATATGTAAACTATTATGAAATTTAAGTTTATGAAAATTCACCAATTCTATCTACCCATTATCGTTTGTCTTGGTTTTATTTTAACAAGCTGCAGCGGCGTAGATAAGTCAGATGCCTCTTATAACAGAGATCCGTTTGAGAATACAAACAGGCAGATCTACGCATTTAATGACAGCGTTGATACATTAATATTAGAACCCGTTGTCTATGGCTATAATAAAGCGATCCCGCAAAGTGCTAAAACAGCGGTTGCAAACCATGTGTTCTGGGCTGGGCTGCCTAATACTGCTCTAAACTCTGGACTTCAAGGCAAATGGGAAAATACAGCTTTATCTAGCCTGCATTTTTCTGTGAATGCGCTAACGCTTGGGTTAATAAACCTAGTCTCTGAAGAAGAGCCCCCGGTAAGCCAAGATTTTGGCAAAACTTTGAGTGTATATGACGTCCCAGAAGGGCCTTATGTTGTGCTTCCAATATTAGGGGGAAAAACAAGTAGACACGCATTTGGGCAAGTTGCAAATATGATTGTTAATCCTTATTCTGCCCTTGAGGAGAAAAAAGCCATAAGCCAAGCGGTATCAATGCAACCTGTATTATCTACTATATCATGGAGAGCTGCTAATTTTGATATTGTAAATGACATAAAATATAATAGTCTTGATGGATATGTAAGAGCGCGTTCAGCTTATTATCAAAACCGGTTTGGGGAGATGCCATCTTTGAGCGTTCAACCATCTGAGGCCGACGCTCTTTTTGATGATTTAGATTTTGAGAAATAGAATGACAGTTTATTCGAAATTATCTGTATTATTATTTTCGGTCTGCATGCTTTGCGGTATTTTTATGAATAATGCTGCCCTCGCTTCAAAGACAGATAATGCTGTTAGCCTTGTTAATGAATTATTAGAAGAAGTCTCAAATATTCAGAAAACAGAGGTATCCATGGAGCAAAGACGAGCTGAATTCCTAAAACTCATTTATGCATATTTTGATATTACTATCATTGCCAAAGCGTCAACTGGCCCATATTGGCGCGCAGCAACGTCAGATGAAAAAGAGCATTATACCAAACTAATTTCGGAATTAATTGCAGATGTCACATCATCTCAATTAGGCGAGATTGATAATTTTAGTTTTGATTTTCAATCCTCTATCCCTAAGGGAGATAAGATGGTTATGGTATCAGGAAATTTGCTTGTTCCTAACCAATCTATCACTAAAATCTCGGTAAAATGGCGGGTTTCAACGCCTAATAGTGATATAGCAAAAATAATCGATATCGAATTTGAAAACATATCAATGCTCGTAACCCAAAAGCAGGAAAACATCGCAATTATCCGAAAAAATGCTGGTTCTTTTCCTGCGCTGATTGAGGCGATAGAAGGTAAGTTACGTAAATAATTTCACCCTCTTGATATAGGTTTGTATTTTATCCTTGATGGTTGAGCCGCATCAGCGCCAAGTCTGCGTTTTTTATCTGCTTCATATGCTTCGTAATTGCCTTCAAACCATTCCACATGGGAATTACCCTCAAATGCAAGAATATGCGTTGCAATCCTATCCAGAAACCAGCGATCGTGGCTTACCACAACTGCGCATCCCGCAAATTCAAGAAGCGCTTCTTCCAATGCACGCAAAGTATCCACATCAAGGTCGTTCGTAGGCTCGTCAAGAAGCAGCACATTTGCACCTGATTTTAACATACGTGCGAGATGCACCCGATTACGCTCTCCTCCAGATAATTGTGAGACTTTCTTTTGCTGATCAGAGCCTTTAAAATTAAATAAACTCACATAAGCTCTTGATGGCATAACCCGCTTGCCTAATTCCAGCTCGTCATTCCCGTCAGATATAACCTCCCAAACTGTTTTGGCATCATCTAAAGAGTCGCGTGACTGGTCAACATATCCAAGTTTTACTGTATCACCAAGTTTTAAGCTTCCTTGATCTGGAGTTTCGTCACCAACGAGCATCCTAAACAAGGTTGTTTTACCAGCGCCGTTCGGGCCAATTACACCAACAATACCCCCCGGAGGAAGCCGGAAATCCAAATCCTCAACAAGCAATTTACTTGCAAAGGCCTTGCTAAGATTATCTGCTTCAATCACCACATCTCCTAATCTTGGGCCTGCCGGAATAACGATTTTTGCAACATCTTCCCGGCTAGACTGCTGCTCTTCCAACATTTTCTCATAGGCGTTCAATCTTGCTTTTGATTTAGCCTGCCTTGCTTTTGGGGCAGAGCGCACCCAATCTAATTCGCGTGAGAGTGATCTTACCCGTGCATCATCTTTGCGCCCTTCAACTTCAAGACGTTTTTGTTTTTGCTCAAGCCAGCCAGAATAGTTGCCTTCATAAGGAATGCCTTGGCCGCGGTCTAACTCAAGTATCCAGCCAGCAACCTCATCTAGAAAATATCTATCATGTGTGATTGTAACAACGGTACCTGGGAAATCATGTAAAAACCGCTGTAACCAAGCAACTGATTCTGCATCCAGATGGTTTGTAGGCTCATCCAATAGCAACATATCAGGCGCGCTTAATAGTAACTTGCATAATGCAACGCGTCTTTTCTCTCCACCTGAGAGGGTCGTAACATCCGCATCTGGTTCAGGTACACGCAAAGCATTCATTGCTATTTGGGCTTTACGCTCAAGATCCCAGCCATCTGCAGCATCAATCTGTTCCTGCAACTCGGCCTGTTCATTGATAAGTTCATTCATCTCATCATCGGTAAGCTCTTCAGCAAAACGGGCGCTTACCTCGTTAAATCTATCAACAAGCAATTTTGCGTTGCCAAGACCTGATAATACATTACCAGCCACATCCAGTTTTGGGTCTAACTCTGGCTCTTGCGCCAAATAGCCAATATTCAATCCGTCTGATGCTTGCGCCTCACCTGTAAATTCAGTTTCAATCCCCGCCATAATTTTTAGCAATGTAGACTTACCTGCACCATTCAAGCCAAGAACACCAATCTTGGCGCCTGGGAGGAAGGAAAGGCTTATATCCTTTAAAACCTCTTTACCACCTGGATAGGTTTTTCCAAGACGGTACATTGAATACACATATTGAG
>JAACDT010000300.1 GCA_009936885.1 Alphaproteobacteria bacterium | reverse complement strand
TATGAAAGCGCGCAAGGTTCAGTATCGGAGGGTTTACATAATGGCAAGCCTATTTATAAAGCTAGAATAGGCCCGATCACAACCGTAGAAGATGCAGATATAATTCTTTCAGATGTATTAAAATTTGGTTTCGAGGGCGCACATATAATAGTCGATTAGAATCTTCTTTTTGACATATTTTACTGTTTGATCATAATTGTCGCTAAAAAGGAGGAAAGATGAGACTGATACCTAAAATATTATTAGCGCTAAGCTTCTTCATGGTGGGCGGAAGTGTTCAAGCCAATGAAAATATAACAACCGTTGCAGATTATGCGCATATTATTGATTTTGATTCAAACAGAGTATTATTGTCAAAGAATCCTGATAGCCCAATGAAACCTGCCTCAATGGCAAAAATCATGACTTTATATATAGTGTTTTCTAGGATTGCTGAAGGTTCGTTAAGTCTTGAAGATGAGTTTCTTGTTAGCGAAAAAGCATGGAAAATGGGTGGCTCGAGAAGTTTTCTTGATGTTGGCACCAGAGTAAGTGTTGAGGCGCTGATAAATGGCGTTGCTGTTCAGTCTGGCAATGATGCAGCTGTTGTTATAGCCGAGGGCATATCAAACTCTGAAGAGGCGTTTTCGGATGAAATGAATAGATTTGCAAAACAGCTAGGAATGAGTAAAACAAATTTTACGAATTCAACTGGCTGGCCAGATGATAATCTTACCACAACAGCACGAGACCTTTCAATATTGACAGCAGCATTAATTCGCGATTTTCCATCAGATACCTATCCATCGCTTTATCCTGTATTCGCAAAGGCAGATTATACTTATAATAATATTAAACAGGGCAATCGAAATCCGTTGGTCAATAGAAGCCTTGGTGCAGATGGATTAAAGACAGGTCATACAAAAGAATCAGGATATGGTCTGGTAGGCTCTGCTCAAAGGAACGGCCAACGCATCATAATGGTTCTAAATGGAATGAAGTCTAAAAAACAGCGTTCATTAGAGTCTAATCGGCTGATGGATTTCATGTTTAGAGAATTCAGAAAATATACCTTTTTTGAAGAAGGTGAAACTGTTTCAACTGCTAATATCTGGCTTGGAAAAGAAGCAAAAATCCCCTTGGTGTTAGAAACAGAATTATCAAGAGTGTTATCAAGATCTGAAAGAAGCAACACAAAAATTACTGTAAATTATAATGATCCTGTTCAAGCGCCTCTAGCAAAAGGCGATGAAGTTGGTACGTTATGGTTGGAAGTTAATGGTGTGCGTGAAGAAATTCCAATAATTGCTGGAAGGGATGTTAGCCAACTTCCAGTATTTAGACGCGTTACAGAAGCGATAAAATATTTAATTTTTGGGGCTGCTCCCTCAATCTAATCATAAAATTTTTCTAATAATAAATTTTTTACAGTTTTCTTTCTATTTACAGGCTCAGGAACACTAAATGACACATAGTAAAGCTCATAAGGATATGGGTTTATTTATTACATTTGAAGGAGGGGAGGGTAGTGGTAAATCAACACAGATTAAGCTTCTGAAGGAGTATATCTGCTCTTTAATCCCTGATATCGAAATTGTATTAACACGAGAACCAGGTGGAACCGAAGTTGCTGAACTAATAAGAGACATTTTGGTAAATGGGGCTTCAGATAAACTATCCCCAAGGGCTGAAGCCTTGCTGATGATAGCATCCAGAGCAGAACATATCGACCTGGTGATCCTGCCAGCACTCGGACGTGGGGCAATCGTTTTATGCGATAGGTTTAAGGATTCGTCTGTCGTATATCAAGGGCTTGCAAATAATATATCAAAAGAAGAAATAGATAAAATTCATGAGTTTGCCCTAAAGAGATGTGAGCCTGATTTAACAATTTTATTGGATATCCCATCAGAAACCGGCATTAAAAGAGCGCTAGATAGAAATGAGAGTGACCAGAGGTTTGAGCAGAAGGGAGATGCGTTTCATCAGAGAATTAGAGAGGGCTATTTAAAACTCGCCGCCATCTATCCTGAACGCATTAAAGTAATAAATGCATCTCAAACAGTTCGCTCTATCTCAGACGAGATACAACAGCTTATCAAACCAATGCTTATAGATAGAACACATAAATGACTTTTGAGGATGCTAAAAATTTAAAATATACACGTCTTCGAGGACATAGAGAATTTTTAAATCAGTTTTGTACATCAAAACAGAAAAATACACTACATCATGCTTATTTACTATCTGGTCACTTAGGGATAGGTAAATCCTACCTCGCAAGACAGCTGGCGGCCTACTTATTACAAGAGGAACAGGGCGCAGATATAAACGTCAATCCCATAGACGAAGTTGAAACTGCTCTTAGCTTAAATGAAGATAATCCTGTTTGGAGACAGGTATTTTATCATTCACATCCAGATTTGATATACTTATCGGCAATCAAATCAGAGGCAAATAAGTCAGGCCAGATAAAATTAGATGATATCAAATCCATATCAAATCTTACCAATCACCAGTCGGGAAGAGGGGGATGGCGTGTAATAATATTGGATAGTCTTGATAAAATCAATCAAAACGGCGCGAATGCGATACTAAAACTATTAGAGGAGCCCCCTGTTAAAACATTATTTTTTCTTGTCAGCCATAATATCTCTAAGGTTATTCCAACAATTCGTTCTAGATGCCAGCACATAAAATTAGAGCCTATAACAAATCAGGATGCTTATTTGATTTTAAAAGAACACAGTCATGATCTAAAGGATGATGAGCTAGGCGGGCTTGTATCTCTTTGCGAGGGCTCTCCTGGAATGGCATTGTTAATCTCAAGCTCAGGAATAAGCCTGTTTATTGAAAAGTTTAAAAGCCTTTTTGATGCAAAAACACCTCAGTTTGAAACATTAATATCGCTTGCATCAAGCTGGGGTAGCGCATTATCAAAAAATCCAGAGCTTAGTACTGCTACTGTTTTTGTTTTTGATAAATTATTTTCTCAAGCAGCATTATTTTCAATTCAAGCTCATGAAAACTATAGTGAGGGTGAAGATTCGCTAAAGTCATCTCTCTCAAAAATAGCGCTTATTCTGGCTGAGAAATATACGGCAAATGAACTCGCTAATCTACATATGGAATGGCAAAATCATTTTCATGAGGCCCTTAATAGCTATCTTGATATGGGTGTTTTTATGCAACAATCAATTTATCAAATATATAGTCATACACACCTTAGATAGGCTATGCAAACTGGCATTTATAAGCCATTATAATTTTCAAATATAAGCAAAATATCAGAAAGTGTTTTTATGCAAAAGCGGTATTATATAACCACACCGATATATTACGTTAATGATAATCCTCATATTGGTCACGCATATACCACCCTTGCTTGTGATGTATTGGCACGTTTTAAACGTCTAGATGATTATGATGTTCTGTTTTTAACTGGAACAGATGAACATGGTCAAAAAGTTCAAATGGCAGCTGATAAAGCAGGCGTATCACCAAAAGAATTTACAGATAATGTATCTGGTAACTTTCG
>JAACDT010000066.1 GCA_009936885.1 Alphaproteobacteria bacterium | reverse complement strand
AGAGGCGGCCTCAACTATCATTAGAAGCGTTTTTTGCAGGTGATACGATAGCTTATGGTATTTTTGAAGATCGTTTTGGCAATCTGAAACGGCAATTTCGGGTAAACATAACTGGTACAGTAGAAGATGACGTCCTTATTCTAGATGAACAGTTTCTCTATGATGATGGCGAGCGTGATAGCCGGACATGGCGCATCAAGCGTACCGGAATAGATGATAATGGCCATATCGCTTACGAAGGCATTGCAGTCGATATAACTGGGGTTGCAAGCGGTCTTGTCGCCGGCAATGCCCTGAACTGGCGCTATGATGTCACCCTTGACATGGGCGGCACTCAGCTAGAAGTGCATTTTGATGACTGGATTTATCAGTTGGATGAACATATCGCAATAAACCGCGCTTATGTTAGCAAATATAATATTGATATCGGTTCGGTGAGTATTGTATTTGTGCGCGGTGATGCGGCAGCAGCTATTGGTCCTCTTAATCTTGAAAGCTGGTTACCTCTGGCCGGCACCTCTTAGGGTTTTAACATAAGGCTGTTTCTCATGAAATTAGGGCTGTTTTTTTTTGAAATATTGCCACTAGCTGGGTTTTTCGTCGGATTTCACTATGCTGGGCTATATGCAGCGGCTATCACCTCCGCCCTTTTAGGCGCCATCGTAATGGGTGTTGGCTGGTACCGCGATAATCGGATTGCACGATTTCCGCTGTTTTCTCTGCTTCTTTCGTCAGGATTAACCATAGCAGCTCTTTTGCTTGACGCTGATATTTTCATCAAAATTCAACCAACCTTGTTCAATGGGCTATTTGCGATTGTGTTGCTTGGCGGCATTATGATGGGACGCGCAATGATGAAAGAATTTTTTGGTGCGCAATTCAACCTAACAGAAACAACATGGTACCAGTTAAGCTTTAGGTGGGGCCTATTTTTCTTGCTGCTTGCATTGTCGAATGAATATGTATGGCGGCATTACAGTGATACTGACTGGGTAACCTTTAAAACCTTGCTTGTGGCCCCCGCGAGCTGTCTGTTTATGCTGGCACAATTGCCGTTGACCCTTCGCGGTAGGATTCCCCATCATACCGATGACTAACCGGCATTATCTGCCGTAAAATCATAATCTCTAATCACAGAAGTAACCCGGATTCTATATTTTTGGAAAATTTTAGTTTTCCCTTTTTCCTGTGCCTCTAAATGTTCACTATTCCGGCGCCAGGCGAGCAAGGATGCTTCATCTTCCCATGTAGAGATAGAGAGAAGTTTTTTGCTTTCTGTAAGACTTTGGTATCGTTCAACTGAGATAAAGCCAGGCTGTTCTAGCAAAAGGGGTTTTAGCTCAGCAGCCATATCAAAATAGGTGTCGACCTGACCGTCCTTGGGGTAAACTTCGAAAATGACAACAAACATAAAAAACTCCTTTTAAGAGCATAGCGGATACGCAAATAATAACTTCCACCTTAAAGCGCTTATGGCTATGGTCAAATGCTATGAAATTATTATAGCCTGACCACGCGTGTTAGCAGTATTCATGAACGACAGTGAGTTAACACTTTTATGACGAATCCATATGAAGAGCATTTACCGAAATGTAATGCAAATTATCAGTCATTAACGCCGCTTAGTTTTCTGGAGCGTGCGGCAACGGTATTTGCAGACAGGCCTGCTATTATTCATGGTCAGACACAACTTACATATAACGAATTTTGGCAACGCAGCAAACGCCTTGCGAGCGCCCTTACCCAGTTTAACATTACCCCTGGTGACACTGTCTCTGCGATGATGTCAAACACGCCAGCAATGCTCATCTGTCATCACGGCATACCAATGTGTGGCGCTGTATTACATGCGATTAATACACGACTCGATGCAGAGGCAATCGCGCTCCAGCTTGACCATGCTGACACCAAAATCTTGGTTGTTGACCGCGAGTTTTCAGAGGTTGCCGAACAGGCCGTCAAAAGGGCATCTGTAACGCCTCTCATTATTGATTATGATGACCCTGACTATCCGGATGACGCTCCAAAACCGAAAGGCCCATTAATCGGATTATCAGAATGGGAAGATGTACTTGCAACAGGCGATCCGGATTTTATCTGGCGCCGTCCTCCTGATGAATGGGATGCCATCACATTGAATTATACATCTGGTACAACAGGCGTGCCAAAAGGTGTTGTCTATCATCACCGTGCTTGTGCGTTAATGGCCTATAATAATACGATACATGCCAATATGAGCCAGCATAGTGTCTATCTCTGGTCCTTGCCAATGTTTCACTGCAATGGCTGGTGTTATCCGTGGACATTAGCCTTAACAGGTTCAACCCATATCTGCCTAAGATGGGTTCGCGCCGCAGAAATGTATAGGCTAATTGCCAAACACAAGGTTACTCATCTCTGTGGGGCGCCGATTGTGATGTCGGTTCTGCTCAACGCAGATGATAGCGAAAAACAATCTTTTGAGCAGTCAGTTAATTTTAACGTTGCAGCTGCGCCGCCGCCAGAAAGTGTTCTTGCTGCAATGTATGATGCCGGCTTTATGGTCACTCATGTATATGGCCTGACAGAGGTCTATGGCCCGGCGGTTGTGAATGTCTGGCAAGAAGAATGGGACCATCTTGGCCGTTCTGAGAGAGCCATAAAACAGGCACGACAAGGTGTTTCTTATGCAGGGTTAGAGCGGCTAGATGTAATGGACCCTAATACAATGAAATCGGTTCCACGTGATGGCTCAACGCTAGGCGAAATCATGATGAGCGGCAATATTGTCATGAAAGGGTATCTCAAAAATAAGGCTGCAACAGACGCTGCCTTTCAAGGTGGGTATTTTCATACTGGCGATCTTGCTGTTATTCATCCTGATGGATATGTTCAAATCAAAGATAGGTCGAAAGATATTATTATCTCTGGTGGTGAAAATATCTCATCTATTGATGTTGAAAATATCCTATTTCAGCACCCTGATGTGGCCTCATGTGCGGTTGTTGGCAAACCAGATGACAAGTGGGGTGAAACGCCGATTGCCTTTGTTGAGTTACATGCAGGTCGCACAGCAACCGCAGATGATCTGAACGCTCATTGTCGGGCAAATCTTGCAGGGTTCCAATGTCCACGTCAGATTATCATTGAAGACATCCCTAAGACATCAACTGGAAAAGTTGAAAAGTTTAAATTGCGTGACCTTGCAAAACAACTCTAGAAAATGCTCTTACTCACCAGATTAAATACGGCACCTGGTTCTTGCCAAGGCCATCACCCAGAAGATTGTTCTTTTTGATAACACACCGTCACGTTAGGCTTTTATGACTAGTCCCACAATTCATGACAGCACCTATTCTTGGTTCCGGCTGGCTATCACATTAACCATTGCTATCTTTACCAATACAGGCATGTGGGCGGTCATTACAATCATGCCCGCACTAGAAGCAGAGTTTGTTACGAGCCGCGCCCTCACCTCCCTTCCTTTTACCTTAAATATGATTGGCTTTGCGTTTGGCAATCTAGTCATCGGGGCAATCATTGATCGGTTTGGGATTACTATTTCAGTTATTTGTGCCGCTCTCCTGTCCAGCCTTGCCTATCTGTTATCCACACAGGCAGATTCGATTTATTTTTTGGCAATTATACATCTTATTCTTGGTTTTGGTTGTGCGGCTGGGTTTGGACCGCTTATTACTGATATTTCGCATTGGTTCTTGCGACGACGTGGGATTGCTGTTGCATTAACAGCCAGTGGAAATTACCTTGCAGGGGCTATCTGGCCAGCTTTGCTATCTGGTGTTCTCGCAACTCATGGCTGGCGAAATGTCTATGTTACACTCGCCATTATCACTGTTGTTGTAACCATTCCTCTGGCGTTTTTATTAAGGCGTTCAGTACCAGAAACGGCGCATAATATTGCAGCGAAAAAAGTTGCTGAAAATACGGCAAAAACAAACCTTTCGCCGAGGCAGCTACAAATTTTACTCTCAATAGCAGGGGTGAGTTGCTGTGTTGCAATGTCGATGCCTCAGGTCCATATCGTGTCCTATTGTGTTGGACTCGGCTATGGCCCCGCTATTGGCGCTCAGATGTTGTCATTGATGTTATTTGGCGGTGTTTTCAGCCGCGTTATCTCCGGTCTGGCAGCAGATAAAATCGGCGGCATTTATACACTTTTAATTGGCTCTTCATTACAATGTCTTGCGCTGGTGATGTACCTTCCGTTTGATGGCATGGCATCTTTATATGTTGTGAGCCTGATTTTTGGCCTAGCACAAGGCGGCATCGTACCAAGCTATGCTGTCATCGTCAGGGAATATCTTCCGCCCAAAGAAGCCGGCGCGCGGGTTGGATGTGTGATTATGATGACGATTATTGGCATGGCGTTGGGTGGCTGGATGTCAGGTTGGATTTATGAGCTGACCGGCTCTTATCAGATGGCATTTATCAATGGTATAGTCTGGAACGGTCTGAATATGGCCATTATATTATGGATATTGCTTCGAGGCACCAAAAAACGGCCCGGCATGCCACAATATAATTGATTATAAACACTATCAGGTAAGCCCTAAATCATTAAACCTTTCGGGTGAACGAGATTTTCAGCAGCTACACGACCATTTATTTTTGAAGAATTGGGCGTGATATACAGCAAAAAATACAAGCGGCTAAGAGAGTGAACTATGCTTTTCGCCCCAGACGGCTAAGGCTTGTAAACTCGGGGCAAGGTCCTGCGCTTTCTGGGTAGGTTGGTAAATTTTACGGCGGTTATTTTTTTCATCAATGTTAGATTGGAGCAGGCCATCTGCTTCTAAACTTCTTAATCTATCTGTTAAAATATTAGATGAAATTTTTTCTGGTGACTCGCTGAATTCGTGAAAATGTTTTTTGTTGTGAAATAAAAGGTCACGCAAAATAATTAGAGACCACCTATCACCAAAAATAGCAAGTGCACCAGCAATTGGACAGTTACAGTCAAGGTTTGACATTTAGCACTCTTAGAATTTTACCTGTTAAATTTTCGACTTGCAAAATGCAAGCGTTTAAACTAGGCCTGTTATTATTCATTAATCTAGTTAATGGGCAATTGCAAATAACGACCAATATTCTCCTCAGCTCGTCAACCGTTCATGCTTTTTAAAAGGTAGAAAATGTCTCAGCCAGTTTCGTCGTCGGATAACTCATATGGTGAATTTTTACTGCGGCATCGGTTTGTTGCATTATTCATTCTCTTACTTGCAACTTTTGGCCTTTCATCTGGGGCGCAATTTTTATATTTTGATAATGATTACAGAGTTTTCTTTGGCAAAGATAACCCACAACTTAAGGCTTTTGAAAAAGTCCAGCAAACCTATACAAAAATCGATAATGTGAATTTTGCTATCGACCCCTTAACCGGATCTGCGAATGACCCTGCAGTACTCGCCGGCGTGGAAGCGCTCACAGAAATGGCGTGGCAACTCCCCTTCTCTATCCGTGTTGATAGCTTATCGAATTATCAGCACACTGAAGTAGATGGGGATGACCTCATTGTTCGAGATCTATTTATGAATGGTAGCGAACTTAGTGCTGATGAAATGCAGCTTGTTAATGAAATCAGTACAACAGAACCATCTCTTTCTGGTAAAATCCATGATAGTCAGCATCGTGCTACCTCTGTGAATGTAACAATACAGCTTCCGGGCAAAACGGCAGATGAAGTTGCAGTTGTTGCAAAGGCTGCGCGCGAGCTTGCGGCCACGATAGAAGCTGATTATCCGATAAAAATACGGCTTAGCGGCGTTATTTTCTTGAATAATGCATTTATGGAATCGTCTATGCAGGATATGGGGACATTGATACCAGCAATGTATCTTGTCATTCTTATTGTTGCCTATGCGCTATTGCGCTCTTTTACAGCAACAATCCTTGTACTTATCGTCATTATTCCAAGTATTACAGTTGCGATGGGTTTTGGTGGCTGGATGGGCATTGGCTTGACGCCGCCATCAGCCAGTGCGCCCACCATTATAACCACACTTGCGGTTGCTGACTCCATTCATTTACTAGTAGTGATGCTCAACCGTATGCGAGACGGGCACGATAAACGCGAAAGTCTGCTTTATAGTTTGCGGGTTAATGCTAAGCCAATCTTTTTAACCAGCGTGACAACAGCTCTAGGATTTTTGTCACTGAACTTCTCCGATGCCCCGCCCTTCCATGATCTGGGTAACATAACAGCGTTTGGTGTCATGGCTGCATGGGTATATGCTGTTGTCCTGCTACCTATTTTGATTAGCTTTATGCCCATAAAACCAAAGGGTAACTTACAGAAACTTGATACAAAGATGAGCGTTATCGGCACTTTCATTGCTGATAAATACAAAGCTGTTTTGAGCGTTAGCGTTGTTATATCAGTTTGTCTTTTAGCGCTTATTCCATTGAACGAAATCAATGATGATTTTGTTAAATATTTTGATGAATCTGTTGAATACCGTCAGGATACTGACTGGGTCAGTGCAAATCTTACCGGCGCAAATCTCATTCAGTTTAATCTTCAGTCTGGCGAGCCCAATGGTGTAAGCGATCCAGCATTTATTCAGACAGTTGCCGATTTTACAGAATGGGCGTTGAATGAAGAGGTCGTCACCCATGTTCAGTCTATCTCCGATACTTTTAAGCGGCTTAATCGTGACTTAAATGAAGGCAATGAGACTTTCTATAGCATTCCTGAGACACGCGATCTTGCCGCTCAATATCTGTTGCTTTATGAGCTCTCCCTTCCTTTTGGGCTCGATATGAATAATCAGCTAGACATCAGTAAATCATCGACACAAGTAGTTGTCACGCTTGATGATATGACAACCAAAGAGCTTCGTTCCTGGGTTGCTCGGGCGGAAAACTATCTGGCTGAAACGCACAATACAAATCTGACGGCTGTTGGGCCAACTGTGATGTTTGCCTATATTTCCGAGCGCAATATTGAAAGCATGCTTATCGGTACGCTTATCGCTGTATTCTTAATTAGCGGGGTCATTCTGATTGCGTTACGTGATATTCAGCTAGGGCTCATCAGTTTGATACCTAACCTGCTACCTGCGGCACTCGCTTTTGGCGTATGGGGCGCATTGGTCGGTCAGGTTAATATGGCTGTTGCCGTGCTCACAGGCATGGCCCTCGGAGTTGTCGTAGATGATAGTGTGCACTTCTTAACAAAATATCAGATTGCTCGGAGAGAGTTGAAACTAACCGCCCGTGATGCCGTTATTTCAGCATTTAATGGTGTTGGCACAGCTCTGGTCGTCACCACCCTTATTCTTGTGGCAGGATTTGCCATTCTGGCGCAGTCT
>JAACDT010000299.1 GCA_009936885.1 Alphaproteobacteria bacterium | reverse complement strand
GATGTCTCAATCATTTCTTCTGATTTTTCATATACAGGCAGATGAGGCGGTAGTAAGTGGCACGTTACTTGTGTTGATAATAGCCTATCTGGTGCGCTTTAATGCTGTTGGTTTTGGTGCTGTAACATCTGGACTTGAGCAAATTCCGCGTGAGCTGATGTCTGCTAGCCAGCTATTGGGAAAGAATTTTTCAAGTTCGGTAAGAGCCGTTCTTCTACCCAATCTTTGGCCATCTATACTTGCAGGAGGGCTTCTTCTTTTTGTGGATATTATGAAAGAGTTGCCGTTAACATTGTTATTGCGACCATTAGATTTTGAGACATTTGCAACAATCACTTACCAATTTGCCAAAGACGAGATGCTGGAACAAGCAGCCTTTCCTGCACTTTGTATTGTGATAGTTGGTTTAATACCGGTTATTATTGCAAATATAGCGTTATCAAGGATAGCGGCACGCTAATATTATTTCTGGTCTATTCAGGAAATAATGTTTTCTCTTGCGAGGTCTGTTTGCCTAGCCATAGTTGCGCAATCAAAAGGAAAATCATTCCAAGCAATATCATGTAGCTCCTTAAGTTTCGAAGGCATGGATAATAAAGAGTTAAGGGCTACTGCAAAATTAGGGCTGTCTGGATAATCCACAAGCAACGCTCTGCCCTCTGCGCGCTCTGGAATACCCCCCCTCTTTGTAGTTATAAGAGCACATCCATTTGCAAGGGCTTCCAAGACGGCTCTTGATGCTGGTTCCTGCCAGACAGAAGGCACAATCGCAATGGCTGCTTTTTCAAGCTCTTTATTAATCTGCGCTAATGGCAAAAACCCGGCCATTTCAGCTTGGCCTTGCAAGGGCGCCAACGTTTCTTTTACACTCTTTTCATAGTCTGATATTGTGCCGTCCCTAAAATGTTTTGCGCCTATGATTTTCACGCGCCATTCAGGAAAATCAGGCAATATATCTCGCAATGCAATGGCTGCTTGCAAAATCCCTTTTTCGGGCACAATGCGTGAGGCAATAATAATGGTTTTTTCTTTGAAAGGCTTGTTTTTTATGTTTCTGTTAGCGCCCAGCGGCGTTATGAATATAGGGGTTTGTGATATTTCTGTGCTGCTAAAGCCGTCTAGAAAGCAATTTTTTATATATTTTGAATTTGCAAATATACCTGCAAGGTTGCGTGCAAGCCAGAGACGTTCTGCAAGGGTTTTACTACCTGTCATCCGACGTGGGTCATTATGCAGAAAAAGAGCTACTTTAGCCGTGTTATTTATCTTGGCAATGGTGCGGGCTACCTGACATCTGCCGTGAACTTCAATAAGCGAGGGTTGTCTCTCCCTTCGTTGAAGATCTGTAATATAGCTATGTGCTAAACCAAGATTATGACCGTATATTAAAGGCCATTTTGGTTTTAATGCGTGATAGCAAAGTTCTGGAAAAGATGGCGAGGTAATTTGTCTGCCGTAAATATGAAACTCATATTTTAATGTCGTATGATAGGCCAGGTCGCTTACAACGGTTGAGACAGCACCAGCATTAGATGGTGTGAACACCTCTTTATAGGGAAGCAGAATATCAATATATGATCTTTGGTATGGTTTTTTAGCCATAAACCGCTCCAGAGCTGGGATTGAAATCAGTCCTGATAACAGGGATAAAGCTTGACCCGTTGAATAGCAAGCTAGATAAACTCATTTAGTTTTTAATTATTTCCAATTATATTACTACCTGTCATTTAAACAAAAATGTCCTACATAAAAGGTTTGCTATTAACTTTCTGGTTTTGACTCTTAAAGGTTCTTAATGAATTTATCAGCATTTAAATCCCAGTCTTTTCGCCATTATCTTGCGTGTGTTTCAATTGCGCTTCATGGCATGTGGGTTCAAAGGCTGGTTGTGGTTTGGCTTGCATGGGATGTGTCCAATTCACCAGCATTTGTGGGCTTTGTTGCATTTTTAAGCTTTGCACCTACAATGGTCACAGGGCCTCTATTTGGAGTTCTGGCAGATCGCATTGAGATAAGACTTGCCGTTTTTTCAAATTATATAGCAATGCTAATAATAACAGTTACATTTGTGTTATCAACTTACCTCTCCGTTATTAGCAGCGTTTCGGTTGCGCTATTTGCAGCAGCTATTGGTATTGTTGGTTCTGCCAATCACCCATTTAGAATGGCGTTTGCAGCAAGGCTTGGTGATAAGCAACAGCTTTCCTCAATTATTGCCATAACAGTTTTGAATTTTAATATATCAAGACTTGTTGGCCCAGCAATTGGCGGTATTTTACTGACCCAAATTGGCCCAATTCAAACATTATGGCTAACAAGTTTAGGGTTTTTGCCAATGATT
The DNA here is from genome assembly GCA_009936885.1 of Alphaproteobacteria bacterium. Lineage (GTDB taxonomy): Bacteria > Pseudomonadota > Alphaproteobacteria > Puniceispirillales > Puniceispirillaceae > UBA5951. Next base: position 10,887 of record JAACDT010000299.1, on the reverse strand, counting down.
TTTCTGGTACGAAATATTGTAATTCGGCCAAGAGATTTTACTGTAAAAAAAGAGCAGCATTTTCTGACTGCTTTAAAAGAGGGTTTGAGCTATACAAAAAAAGACCCGTTTATCTTATATATCTTTGGATTAACGATTTGTGTGACAATGATAGGTCGCGGTCTACTTGAAACATTGCCAATAATTGCACAAGGGGTATTTGATAAAGGGCCGAATGAATTGGGGCTGCTGACTGCAAGTGCGGGTGCTGGGGCAATATTAGCATCCTTTGCAAAGGCCGCAGGCAAACCGCAAGAGGCAGGCTCCATTGGCTTTTTAGGGGCTGTATGTTCTGTTCTTGTGCCTATTTGTGTCATTCTAGTTGGATTATCAAACAATATTGTTCTGACCGCTATTCTGGTAGCGATATTGGGACTTGCAACTACTTTTTTTGCAACCACGATGCAATCTGCAGCACAGCTCCAACTCACCGATGAATTTAGAGGATGGGTTATGAGCCTTTGGACAATGATTGCCATGGGAGGCGGGGCAATCGGAGCATTATTACTAGGAGCAATATCTGAAATGGTTGGTATTTTAGCAACCTTCATAGCGCTTGGCGGGCTAACCACATTAATAGCAGCACTTATTTTGCTTTTTACCAGCCCATTTAAAAACCGCTAATTGATGAGTCTAAATCACTGTCAGAAAAAACCTAAATAGAGGTATGTTAAGATATTTTCTGTAGACATTATAGATCAATTGAAAATGATTAAAAATGATCATTGGAATAGTTTCCTTATAACACTATTTAGAGTTAGAATGAACGACTACTATTCAGCAAAAAAATGTTTTTACATACTATATGGTGACCTAAATGAAACAAAATTCCTTTTTAAATCAGCTAGAAAATTGGGTAGATAACGCTCATTCAGCTTGTTTGGTGATTGTGGTTTCTACTTGGGGGTCTGCGCCAAGGCAGGCTGGATCTTTAATGCTGGTAAGAGATGATTTGCATCTGGAGGGATCTGTTTCTGGTGGCTGTGTTGAAGGGGAAGTTATCCGTCTATCTCAAGAGGCAATGGACAGCGGATTACCGTGCTTAAAAGAATTTGGGGTAGCTGATGAGACAGCTTGGCAAGTTGGTCTATCCTGTGGGGGAAGAATTTCTGTACTTATCCTTCCAGTAGCAGACACAGGCATCCCTTTATCTGTTTTGAGACAAGCTGTAAGAGCCGAAAATACAAGGCAATCCCTGGATATAGAATTCATGCTAGCTGATATTCAGGCTGATATCTCAAAAGTTACAGTGCGTGCAACACTCCCCGACACATCCATGCATTTTGTTCATGCGAGCAACCTTGAACAAGAGAAGGGCTTATTTACATTGCGTCTCAGGCCAAAGAATCAACTTGTAATAATCGGCGCAGGGCACATTAGTCAGGTGTTAAGTCAGCTTGCACTTAATATGGAATTAGACACTATAATTATCGACCCGAGAGGAGTTTTTCTGACAGAAGAACGGTTTCCAGATGTCACTATAAAACAGGAATGGCCTCAGGATGTTTTGCCAGAGATATCAATTGATGCTCAAACAGCGATTGTAACATTAACTCATGATCCGAAAATTGATGATCCTGCATTGCTCCATTGTTTAAAAACAGATGCCTATTATATAGGGTGTCTTGGTAGTACCAAAACACACCAATTAAGATTACATCGATTAAAAGAGTTGGGAATGTCTGATACAAATCTTACAAGACTTCATGGGCCTGCTGGCATTCCTCTTGGAGGCCGTGCAGCTGCTGAAATTGCATTATCGATTTTGGCTGACTTAGTGTCTACATATCATAAGAGAGACAATCAAAAGTCATTTTAAAACTTCTAAATATCTCAAAATGGGTAAGTTTTTATCCCAATTTCTAAAAAACATGGTTAGAATTAGCCGCAACAAATTCAGTCACAGCTTTTACATTTAAGATTAGGCGAAAACACTATGCAATTAAGGCGTTGGCAAAAAGAAATAATTGATGATTTTCAGTCTATTCTTGATTCACATCGTCGTTTTATAATTAAGGCGCCAACAGGTGCTGGAAAAACAGTGCTGGCAAGCGAAATCATAAAACAGTTTTATTCAGGAGAAAAAGTGATTGTTTTATGTCACAGATTGGTTTTGCTTGAACAGCTTGAAAGAGCATTAGCCAAAGAGCATAGAGTCCGCAAATTGGGGCTTAATCATACTGAGGCAGCGTTTGCTGATTATGATGTGTTATTATCTACGAGCACTCGTGCAAGGGATATATTGGATGATGCTATCGAACATGCCAAGCTGGTTATAATCGATGAAGCGCACCGTGTATCCCCAAATGGAACAGGCTATAAACGAATTCTAGATTGTTTTCTTGAACATGGAAGAGATGATGCTCATATGATAGGTCTCACAGCATCTCCAGAGAGACGCACTGCAGATCAAAAAGACCAGCTTAGCCTTGCCTTTGATGCGATTATTGATGGCGCGAATATGGATAAATTATTTGATGAAGGTATATTGGTAAGACCTCATTATAGACCTCATTTTATTCATGATTTAGACCTTGGCGATATTGATATTAGTAGTGGCGATTTTCCAGTAGCAAAATTAGCGCCAGCTATTATCAAATCATCCATGATTAGCCATGCATGTTCGATATATCTAGATGAGCGAGAAAATGTAAAACCAAAGCCTATTTCAGCATGGTTTTGCCCAGATGTTACGGTTGCAGAAACTACCGTTGAAGCAATCCAGGAGCTTGGGATTAGCGTGTCTTTGATTACTGCTACAACGCCTATTAAAGAGCGTATGCAGATGCTGGCAGACCATGCAGAAGGAAATGTGGAAGCTGTCGTTTCAGTTGGGGTGCTTGCAGAAGGCTGGGATAATCCCCACTGTAATATCATCGTTCATATGAGGCCAACCTTATCCAAGGTATTATGGGGTCAGTCAGTGGGTCGTGGTCTGCGTGCTGCTCCTGAGAAAAATACCTGTATTGTAATAGATGTCTCATCTAACTGGTCAACATTTGGACCAGTAGAAAAGTTACAATGGACGTTATGGTCTCATCGTGGCTCTTATTTGAAATTTAAAAACAGATTTGAATGGATTGCCCAGCAACCAGCAGATGAGCAAACAAGTTATTATTTATGTGATAATAAACTCCCTTCAAATTTGCGATGTTCTCATATCTATAAAAAAGACAAGTTTTCAGATACAGGATGCCCTGTTTGCGGCTCTTTCTCTGCCATAGATATTCACAAAGAGCAGAAAATGGATAGCTCTGTTAACGATATTGGTTTACATCGTCTATTTTTCGAGCGTATTCCGCAAGTATATGAAGAGATGAACCATAATATTTGGCGTACTCTTGGCAGTACTGCTTGGACAGGTGCAGAAAAACAGGAGCTTATATTTCTTGCATTCTGTAAGGCTTTTGAGCTTGTAGAAGGTAATCCCTCTAATTCTGATTCTGAATTTTGGAAGATCACATTGGATGGGGAAGCTGACTTGCGTACATTCCTTGTTGAAAATAAGATTCAGATTGTGAAGCAGGAAGAATTTAATCATGCTATTTTGGTGGACGGCTTAATGCATGGAAGAAGGATAAGAGCTTTGCAGTCTAATCACGGTATATTATTATGCGGTCAACAATTTGATGCGCTGCAAGAAGAAGCATTAGAGCGCAAATACCAGCGGGCTTTGCAGATCATTGAGAGAATTACAGTTATGGGGTGCTCCAGTCAGGATAATTTGCCTTATTTCAAGGCGAAGAACGTGGTAGCACTATGAGCATCGGTACCATAATTGCCCCTTCTATTTTGGCAGCAAATTTCGCAGAGCTTGCCGCTGAAATAAAACAGGTCGAAACAGCAGGCGCTGATTGGATTCATCTCGATGTAATGGATGGAAGGTTTGTGCCAAATCTAAGCTTTGGTGCCCCTGTGATTGCGTCGCTTCGCAAAAATTCTTCAAGTTATTTTGACGCCCACCTTATGGTTGAAAACCCAGATTCGCTTATAACTGATATGAAACAGGCTGGATGTGACGGTATCACCGTTCATTTTGAAGCATGCTCCCATCTAGATAGAACTTTATCTGCTATTAATGAGCATGATTGCCGTGCAGGGGTTGCTCTTAATCCTCATACTTCAGTTGAAAGCCTTACTCATATACTGGAAAAAATAGGTTTAATACTCATTATGACAGTCAATCCTGGTTTTGGCGGTCAAAAATTTATCAAATCTATGGTGCATAAAATACAACAAGCACGCAGTTTAATTGGGGATAGACCCATTCAATTACAGGTTGATGGGGGTATTACAGCTCAGACAGCGCCACTCGCAATCGCTGCTGGTGCCAATAATCTAGTTGCTGGTTCTGCTATTTTTGGAGCAGGAGCGGATAAATATGGTTCTAGAATAAAGGCAATTAGAGGCTCGTAGATAAAAAAATACTAGGTTTTTACCTTTTTATAGATGCACCAATATGTTTCTTACCTCTTTTGCGGGCTAATTTTATTTGTTTTTGTCTTTCTGCAAAACGGACTCTTTGTTCATTTGTCGTTTTGGTAATGCAATAGGGACAGGTAATGCCAGCTTGATAGCTGTTTGATTGCAATTCAGCTTCTGATAGGGGATGCCTACAGGCATGGCATAATGCGTAATTCCCTTTTTGTAGCTCATGATCAACACTTACTCGGTTATCAAATACAAAGCATTCCCCTTGCCATAAGGAATGCTCAGCAGGCACTTCTTCCAAATATTTTAAAATACCACCTTGTAGATGATACACCTCTTCAAACCCTATTTTTCTCATATAGGCCGTTGATTTCTCACATCTGATTCCGCCAGTACAATACATCGCAATTTTAGTTAGTTTTGTGTTTTTTTGCGTTGATGCAAACTCATCTGCCCATTTTGGAAATTCGCGAAATGATGTGGTGTTGGGATCCACCGCTTCTGAAAATTTGCCAATTGCAACTTCGTAATCATTGCGAGTATCAACAACCAGTACATCTGGGGATGATATTAATTCATTCCAATCTTGTGGTTTTACATAAATACCCTTTGTTTCTGATGGATTAATATCAGGCTCACCCATGGTTACAATTTCACGTTTTAGTCTTACTTTCATGCGGTGAAATGGGCAGCTATGCTCTTCAGAATATTTTATTTGGGTTTGCTCGAATTCTGGATGCTCATACAGCCAAGAAACAAAATTTTCTATGTTCTGGTGACTCCCTGCAATAGTTCCATTTATTCCCTCAGGGGCAATCAGAATTGTGCCAAACAGATTATTTTCAGCACAGATATGTTTGAAACTTTGCTGCCAATCCTCAATGCTATCTAAGCTTACAATATGATATAGAGCAACAATCAAATAGGGTTGATTTTGCTGTGTTTTAGAATCTTTTTTATGTGTTTGTTCTGTCATTGCAGAAAAATCGGCCATCTTGCAGCTCAAATTCAATCTAGTATATATTTAAATATGAAATATGGATATAACATTTTAACCGTTTTTCCTGCAAGTATCACTGTAGTATTGATGTGGAATTGAATAACAAAACATCTGATTAATCGATCTGGTTATTTCTGGGTGAACTCTGGATGGTCTCTTTATATAATTATAATAAGGCGGTATGGTAGTAAAATCAGACGTAGTCTGAATAGAGCGTATTATATGACACTTTAATATTTTTCTAGATAAGTAACATTTGGATATTTAATGGTGGATGTGATTGAAAACAGTCCGATATTAGAAGTTCGGAACTTAAGAAAAAGTTATGGTGAACTTGCTGTTCTCAAAGATGTAAGTTTTTCAGCTCTGGCCGGGTCTGTTATTAGCTTTATAGGCTCTTCAGGTTCTGGAAAATCAACCTTGTTGAGATGCTGTAATTTGCTAGAGATCCCGCAAGGCGGCGATATTGTTTTCAAAGGAGAGGCGGTATCTTGGACTGATAAAACAGACCATAGGCAGCTATCTGATAAAAACCAGATTATTAAATTCAGAACTAATTTATCCATGGTCTTTCAATCATTTAACTTATGGTCTCATTTATCTATATTGGATAATGTAATAGAGGCGCCTGTTACGGTGCTTGGAAAAGATAGGCAGAGGATGCGAGAGGTTGCTTATACTCTTCTTGACAAGGTAGGTATTGCAGATAAAGCAAATGCATGGCCAGCACAGCTATCAGGCGGGCAACAGCAAAGAGCAGCGATCGCAAGGGCACTTGCAATGGAGCCTGATGCTTTGTTGTTTGATGAGCCTACATCTGCGCTTGACCCAGAGCTTGAACAAGAAGTTGTGAAAGTAATAAAAGATCTTGCATCTGAAGGTCGTACCATGCTTTTAGTGACACATGATATGCAATTAGCGCGTGATTTATCTGATCAGGTGTTGTTTTTGCATCAGGGAATCGTTGAAGAGGAGGGCGCTCCAGATATTTTATTTGAGAAGCCTAAATCTACACGGCTTAAGCAGTTTTTAAGTGCGGCTGCTAATTAATTGGAAATGCACTTAATCGTTAATTGAGGAGATACATCATGAAGAAAATTTTATTAGCAGCTGTTCTTACTGGTTTTGCTCTTAGCTCAGCCTATTCAGACACTGTGCGTATGGGCACTGAGGGTGCTTATATGCCCTATAATGGTATTGACGATAATGGTCAATTTATCGGATTTGAAATAGATCTTGGAAACGAGCTATGTAAAAGAGCAAGTCTTAATTGCACATGGGTAAAGAATGACTGGGATTCAATCATTCCAAACTTGAAGGCAGGAAATTACGACACCATTATAGCAGGTATGTCGATAACCGAAGAGCGTATGAAGGAAATAGATTTTACAACAAACTACACTCAGCCAGATCCCTCTAAATATGTTGCCTTATCTGGCGCATCTGTTGATTTTAATTCTGGCGTGATAGCAGCTCAGACGGGCACCATTCAGGCAAGCTTTGTTGTTGAATCAGGCGCTACATTGGTAGAGTTTGCAACCCCAGATGAGACAATTGCAGCGGTGAGAAACGGCGAGGCAGATGCTGTTATTGCAGATAAAGCTTTCTTGGATCCGATTGTAAACGAATCTGGCGGTGAGCTAAGTTTTGTTGGAGATAGCGTCCTTATTGGCGGCGGAGTTGGAATGGGTATTCGTAAATCTGACTCAGATCTAAAAGACAAGTTCAATGCTGCAATTAATTCAATGAAAGCAGATGGAACCCTTAATAACCTTATCAAACAATGGGAAATTGGTGAGCTTTTCTAGGTTGTTTTAAAATATTTTTAGAAGATGCGGGGGGAGTTGCTTAATTTTACCCCGCATCTGATTTTTATTAACGCTCCTTACTTTAATTAACGCCGCTGCTTTTTTGCCCCCATAAAAGGGTTATTTATGTTTGATGCTTGTGCTGATCCATCTTCGCTTGAAGGCACTATTTGGCTTATGTGCTATTTGACCACAGCAAAGCATTTTGCGTTTTATGGTTCTTTTATTGTTGTATCAGTTCTTCTTTTATGTGCGGCTCCTTTATCTCTGTTATTTGGTTTTGTTGCTACCTCTGGCGTTCGCTCTTCAATCTGGCCTGTTAGACTAATTGCCCAAGGATATATCAATATGGTGAGGGGTGTCCCTGATGTTGTTTTTTTCCTGTTTGTGCCGTTAGCGCTTGATCAATTATTTGAATTTATTCGCCATAAAATCATTTGCTCGCATGTCTTGGAGCCAGTATGGAGGGGAACAGATTTTATTGTTTGCAAAGCAGCAAAGCTTCCTTTGTCTACCTCTGATTTATGGGTGCATCAGCTATATGCATTTATACTAGCCCTTATTGCATTTGCTATTGTTTTTGGAGCCTTTGCTGGAAACGTATTGAGTGGAGCTATGAAAGCCGTTCCAAGGGCGCAAACCGAAACAGCTGCCGCGTATGGATTTAGTAAAAAGCAAGTTTTCTGGAGAATTTTAGTTCCGCAGATGTGGGTATATGCCATCCCAGGTCTATCAAACTTATGGATGATATTGATCAAGGCAACCCCCTTATTATTTCTGCTAGGAGTAGAAGATATCGTATATTGGGCGCGTGAATTGGGTGGATCTAAAACATCACTCTATGCCTATCCCCATCCTGATTGGCGGGTATATTATTTTGCTGGTCTACTGATTTTTTATTTAATGATGACTTGGGTGAGTGGAAAAGTTCTTGCCAAGTTGCAGCTTAAACTAAGCCATGGTCAAGCAACAATGGCAGGTAAAGAGTTGCAAGGATATTCTGGATGAGCAGCTGTTGGACCACCATACAGGATTACGCTCTTCGCTCTCTGGGAATAGGAGAGCGTATTCTGCCAAAAACGGATATCACGATATGCGAGCAAGCTGTATTAATTGGCTCTGGCCTTATTTGGAATATCTATTTCGGAGTAATAGCTGTTTTCTTTGGTTTCTGGTTTGCTATCATTCTTGCGATTGGCAAAAATAACCGTTCCGCCATTTGCCGAATACCAGCAATTAGCTTTATTTTTCTGTTTAGAGGCTCGCCTTTATTTATTCAGTTTTTCTTTGCATATGAGTTATTTGTCCTACTTCCCAAACTTGGTGTTACGATTGATTTAGGATTTATAACTCTTTCAGCGGAAACGCGGTGGCTGACAAGAGCCTGGCTTGGCGGGTTAATAGTTTTGTTTTGCAATACAGCCGCGTATTCAGCCGAAATATTTTATGGCGCGATACGCTCTATCCCTTCGACTGAATTAGAGGCAGCAGAAGCATATGGAATAACTGGGTGGAATAAATTCTGGCGTATTATCTGGCCTTCTATGCTTCGGCTTGCTTGGCCTTCTTATACTAATGAGGCTATTTTTCTGTTCCATGCCACGGCGCTGATTTTCTTCTCTGGCTTTCCTGCATGGCGACAATCTGGGGATGCGTTATATTATGCCAGCTATTTTGCTGATAAAACATTTAATCCGTTTCTGCCATACCCGATTGTTGCAGTTTATTTTATATCCGTAACACTCATTATTATTGTCGTATTTGGTGCTGCAAACCGGTATTTAAACAGGCATCTTGATATACAGCAACGGCCTAAATTAAAACTATCTATTAATTTATTAAGGTAACAGCTATTCTTGTTACACTTAGGTGTGGAGGCAGCAATAAGTACTCAACATATCACAATCCCATTATCAGCAGATACAGCTGGCGCTGCTTATAACGTGTCTTATTATCACTTTATTCCAGATAGAAAGGGCACATACCCAAAGATTTTTCTGCAGGCAGGACTGCATGCAGATGAGCAACCAGGCACGCTTATTCTGCATTATCTTTTAGATTTGTTAGAGCAGACAGATAAGTCGGGCGAGCTTAATGCCGAATTTATCGTATTTCCTATGGTAAACCCTATTGGGATGGCCCAAATTTATAATCACCATCATAGTGGTAGATTTGATTTTTCAACGGGATTAAATTTTAACCGTAATTGGCCAGACCTTGCAGAGTGTATTTTAAATAATGAGCCTGATATATTGGGTAAATTATCTGAAAATGAGCACGAAAATAAAGATAAAATTTTGTCATCAGTCCACAGATGGATAGCCAGTCAGACCGCTATAACTGCCCTAGAAAAACTGAGGCTTGAAATCACAAAAATAGCGATTGAATGTGATGTTGTTCTGGATTTGCATTGCGATGTGGATGCGATAAACCATATTTATATTGTTCCCCAATTAATGTCTGAATATCAGGATTTAGCAAACTGGATGGGCTCACGCGTAACATTAACAGCAGAAAATTCTGGCGGGGGTTCTTTTGATGAAGTATGGCCAAGATTATGGATAGATCTTCAGCGTCTGTGTCCAGATAAGCCTGTTCCGCCTCCTGTTCTATCTGCAACGCTTGAATATCGCGGATTAATTGATGTTGAAGAAACATTAAATAAACTAGATGCCGAAAATTTAATGGGATTTTTTATAACGCGTGGCTTTATAAATTCAAAAATGGATAAAGTGGCGCCCATTATGCCGCCAGCATTGCCATATAATGCAACCGAGATTATCAAGGCAGCGTTTAGCGGATTAGTGTGTTATCATGTGAAGCTTGGCCAGATGGTTGACGAAGGACAATTAATAGCCAGCATCCTTTTGTTAGATGGGCCAGATGCGTTTCGCAAAAAAATTCCCGTCTATGCAGGAACGAGCGGCATTGTTTTTTCTATGATGCTTCAAAAATATATCTGGAAGGGTGCGCCGCTCGCTAAAATTGCTGGCAGTAAACCCCTTAGCAATCGGAAGGGCGTGTTATTAGAGGCATGAATGTTTCTATCCAGACTGAGCAAGCAGTATTGTTATTTGTTCTCGTAAATTCGTGGATGTTGGGCCGACCATTGATGAGAACGATTCATGTAATGTCCCATTTCGCGCGATGAGATATTTATGAAAATTCCATTTAGGACCTGCCAACCAGCCCAGCTCGTCACTAACCCAATGATAAAAAGGATGTGCATCAGGCCCTTTAATAGTCGTTTTTTCTGTCATGGGAAAATCAATATTAAAATTTACCTCACAGAAGTTTTTAATCTGTCTGTCAGTCCCTGGCTCCTGTCCGCCAAAATCATCGCTAGGGATACCGAGCACAACAAGTCCGTCCTCCTTAAACTCATCCCATAATGCTTGTAGACCTGTATATTGAGGCGTAAAACCGCATTCAGATGCTGTATTAACAACCAAAATCACATTACCTTTATATTCAGATAAAGATATTTTTCCGCCATCAATTGAGTTAAACTCAAACATATATGCTGTGTTTGCATATGCCATAGATGCTGTTCCTAAAACTAAGCTGGTACTAATTACATAAAACCATTTCAAAGTGTTAACGATCATT
>JAACDT010000298.1 GCA_009936885.1 Alphaproteobacteria bacterium | reverse complement strand
TAAGTTTTTTAATAGATTCGTCAATATTTTGAACAACAGCCTTTTTATATTCAGTGGTTGTTGATGCCTTTTTGGCATTATTTCCAAAGGTAATTTCCCTAGATGAAGTGACCAGCCCGCCTTGATATCCTAAATCGCTGTTTACATGGGTTAATCCGCAAAGAGCCATAGATGCATCTGCACCTTGAGCCCCAAAGCCTGGTATTAAGAAGGGGCATGATGGAAGTAACTCTCTCATTGATTTTGCTTCGGCAGGGTTTGTTGCTCCGATTACTACTCCTATTGAAGACCAACCTGTATCGCCTCGATATGAGTTGATAATCGGTGAGAGCTTATCTGCTAAATGTTGATATATCGGCTTATTGTTAGAGCGCAACTCCTGCAAATCGGCTGAACCAGGATTGCTTGTTCTCAGTAGAATAAATAATCCTGATTTGCATTTTATCGCTTGATTAATAAACGGCTCCAACGTATCTAAGCCAAGAAAAGGATTAACAGTAAGTGCATCTGAATAGAAGGGTGCGTTTTCTGAGAGCCACGCATCTGCATAGGCAACAGAAGTCGAGCCGATATCACCTCGTTTAGCATCCATAATTACTAGCAGGCCTGCATCATGCGCCGCTCTGCCAATCTGCTGAAGAACTTCCATTCCTTCTGGGCCAAATTTCTCAAACAGAGCAACCTGTGGTTTTATGGCTGGAACGCGGTCTTGAGCAGCTTCAATACAAGCCAGAGAAAATGATGCCAATTTTTCAATCTGCTCTTTTGGGCTAGACCCTCTAAATAATTCTGGCATTAATGAGATATGTGGATCTATGCCAACACATAAAGGTGTTTGATTTTTCTCCAGCGCAATGGATAATCGATCGCCAAAAGCCATTCTGTTTATTTTATCTACCATTATGGGCTAAATATCCTGCATTGTTTCTGGCATTTCAATCAGGCCTACAGCAGCACGGTAGGTGGATAATAAGATATCCTGCTCGGCAAGCACCTCTTTGTCGAGGCCCCGCATTTTAATAATTTGACGCATAATTTTTGGCTCAAATCCAGTTGCACGAGCTTCTGAATATATGTCACGTATATCAGCCATAAGTGCTCTTTTTTCTTCTTCTAGGCGTTCAATGCGCTCAATATATTGTGATAGCTGACTGGCGCTTGTGTTTGCTGATGGGGTTGCTTCTGACATGGTTACTTAGCCTTTTTAATGGGAATGGTTTTTTTGGTTTTGTGTTTGCTGTATACTATAATTTTTGCCTAGATTACGTGCTGTCTGGATTATTTTCTGTCTGGTAATTTTTTTTCCATTCAGAATAGGGCATACCGTAAATTATCTCTCTTGCCTCTTCTTTGGAAAGTGAAATCTCTTTTTCTTCTGCGGCATCTTGGTACCAGCCAGAAAGGCAATTTCTGCAAAATCCCGCTAAATTCATAAGATCAATATTCTGAACATCAGTTCTATTCTGAAGATGAGAAACAAGCCGGCGAAAGGCGGCTGCCTGACATTCAAGTTCTGTTTGTGTGGTATTATTATCTGTTGTTTTCATGGTATAACTCCTAAGCAGAATTTGCATGTAACTTCTCTATTTAAAAATACAAGTTCAAGCTCTAATAAATAAAGTGATTATTTCATTCTAATAGTTGATACAACTCCAAAATAGGATATTGTTAAAAAGTTGCTTAAAAGACTTTGCCAAGACTAATAAGTTTGAATATCTTACATTCAAAATAAAGCCGAGGCTAATATGAAAAAACGCCCCTTAATTTCTGAAATCCAAAGCGCTGATAAGTTTGAGCGCATTAGGCGTGCACATCAGTCTGAAGTAGCTGAAGATTATGTAGAGATGATTGCAGAATTGATAGAGGAAACGGGAGAGGCACGGGCCGTGGATTTGGCCACACGTTTTGGCGTTACAAGTCCGACTGTTAATGCAACCATCCAAAGATTACAGAGAGAAGGTTTGGTCGAGAGCAAGCCCTATCGGTCTATTTTCCTTACACAGGCAGGTACTCAACTGGCCAAGGAAAGCCGTGATAAGCATCGGGTGGTTCGTGATTTTCTAATTGCAATTGGTGTTAATAACGACGTTGCAGAACAAGATGCAGAAGGCGTTGAGCATCATGTAAGCGAAGAGACTTTGTCAAAATTTAAAGAATTTTTAGAGAGTCAGTCTTAGTTTTATGTGTGCCTTTTAATTTTGGTGTTTTTATCTATTGGTCTTTTTATTTATTGAGTGCGTTGTCCCCGAGATAAAAATAATATTTTCGGTATCTATTCTTTGCTATTTTATGGTTGGAGGTTCCAACCAAGCCTGACCATTCAATGCCTGCAATGGACGGTATGATTTGCTTCTGTGATAATGCGATTATAGGTGAGGGCGATACGGCATTATAACTGAATTTGAGCTCAAAATGATTTCCAGGGTGATTATCACCATCATAAACAGTAATTTGCACAGGGTCTTTGTAGAAATACCATTTTAATATAGCAGCTGTCGCCCGTCTGTCGGCAATGATTGTTCTAGCGTTATTTATTTCAATCTGGCTCTCAAGGTCACCTGATAATTCCTGCCATCCCCTAACCCGTCGCAATGGGTCAGATTCAGGTGTAAGACTGCCTAATTGTCCTGTAACTGTAACGCTAATGATAATGATACCTATCAGAGCATTTATGAAAATAGTTGCATGGCTTAAGGTTTGCCTTGAAAAATTGCCGAGCCATCCTGCCACAAGCAAAGTAGCAGAAGGATAGGCAGCGACAGCCCAATTCGCATTAGCTTCTTTTAGATATGCTTGTATTGAGATAATTACCAAAACCGGAATGCAAAAAATAAGTAAGAATAAACTATGTTTTTGCCATCTAAAAATAGCAGCAAAAAAGCAAACAAGGCTTAACGGCCCAAATACGAAAATCTGCGCCTGCCAAAAATCAATAAGGCCAGCAAGTGCATAAGATGGCAGGGACAAATTAGCATTTTCCGATAAATGGATAATCGTAACTAAGCCGTTATCTAGGTTCCAGATAAGATTTGGCATCATTACAAGTAAGCTGCCTGATAGTAGGGTTAGCAAACACACAAATCGCTTCGAATAGGAGGAGACATGCCCTGCGACCAGCCATATACTGGAACATAGCAGAAAATATGCTCCGGCATATTTGGAAAGCATAGCGAAACCAACAACAAGGCCAGCAAGAAGAAATTTTCGAGAAGATAAGCGCGTTACTGAGTTTGACGGAAGTAGCAGATATAAAGCAATGCACCAGAATAATAACATTGGCGTATCTGTGGAAATTACTGCACTACCAAGAGAGACAGCAGGCATTAATGCCCATAATAAAGCGGCAATTCTGGCGATTTTGCCTCCTTTTGGATTATCATCATATAATCGGTAGGCACATCGCCATAAAATAAGGGTAATTATAAATTGAATTATCGGCGCGAAAATCCGCACCCCAAAACTGCTATGCCCAAAAAGAGAATGGGAAATTCCGATTATCCAAGCAATTAACGGAGGCTTAGAATAATATCCAAATGATAAGTCCTGACTCCACACCCAATATTGCGCTTCATCTACGCCAAGCTCGAGCGGCGTTATATAAAGTGCAACAATCCGAGCTATCAGTAGGCAGACTAATCCTACCAGAAGAATGATATCTGCTCTGGCCCATTCATAGGATGCATGCATCATACTTGGTTGTGTGAAATGATTCTGGAAACGGCTTCCCATTTTTGTCTGTCCCAGTGCTGCCAATCTCAAAATATTACAAAAAAACTTACTTTTAAGATTGTCTTTTATGTTACTAATACCAAATTTCACATGAAAATGAGATAAAATCAAATATGTGTTTTAATATGAATGCGTATTTGACCAATGATTATTAATTATCTGTCTAGAAAAAGCTAAATTGAGAGTGTGTATGAACAAAGATATTGTAACTGAAATAGACGAAATTTTAGAGGAATTCTCGTTTTTTGATGACTGGGCCGACAGATACCAGCATTTAATTGACCTTGGCAGAAAATTGCCAAATATTCCCGAAGAATATCAAAATGATAGCTATAAGCTGTCTGGGTGTCAGTCAACAGTTTGGTTCGTTGCTTATAAAACAGATACTGATTTAATAGAGTTTAAGGCGCAGTCCGATGCTGCAATAGTCCAAGGCCTTGTGGCTCTAATGCTGCGCGTATATTCAAATCGAACAGCAGATGAGATTTTAAGTACGAGCTCTGATTTTCTAACTCAAATTGGACTTGATAAACATTTGTCGCCTACTCGAAAAAATGGGTTAGCTGCAATGACATCTAAAATTAAATTATTGGCATCACAACTGCATAAATAAACAGCTTGTATTCTAAAAAAGCACATTAAAATCGGTGCTTTTTTGAGATCAAAATTAAACTTTGCAATCTGCTAATTTGTCTCTCTCTCGGCCCTTGGTGTGCATCCATAGGTCTCACGATAACATTTCGAAAAATGAGAGGCAGAAATAAAGCCACAGGCAAGTGCCACTGTTAAAATTGACATTGAGGTCTGACGGAGTAAATAGCGAGCCCTGGCAAGACGCAAATTTAAATAATGTCTGGTAGGCGTGATCTGCATATATTTCTTAAATAATCTCTCTAATTGTCTGGTAGATAGACCTGCTCGCTCTGCCAGTTCTGTCTGGGATAAGGGCTCTTCTAAATTTGCCTCCATATTCGCAACTACCATTAATAGCTTAGGGTGCGAGACACCAAGGCGAGAGCGCAGCTCTATTCGTTGACGATCGTGGCTATCCCTAATTCTATCATGGATGAAGGTTTCAGAAATTTCAGCTGCCAGTTTTGCCCCATGTGCCTGAGATATAAGATGCAGCATCATATCAAGTGCAGCGGTTCCGCCAGAACAGGTTATGTGCG
>JAACDT010000065.1 GCA_009936885.1 Alphaproteobacteria bacterium | reverse complement strand
GTATCAGTGCCAGTTGGATTAATACGAACAGTACGTGCGCCTCTGATTGTTCCAGATACTATGCCGCGGAAGGTATCGTTCTGAACCATTAAATCTATTACTGTTGTAGAACTATCTACCTGCAGTCCGTGTATTTGCTCAGCCAAATCGCGCATCGCGGCCATCCGTGCTGACCGTATTGCCATTAAACGGCGTTGTGCATCTGATTGTCCTGGCTGAGAGGATACAACTGCATATCCGACAGCTGTCAAGGTTGGAATATTTTCTGAATTAGCTTCGAAAATTTCGCGAACTGAATTAAGGGAAGATGTTGGCGATTCCTGATTGCTTGCCGCTAATTCAGCAGGCGTAATCATGGATGATTCAGTGCTTACCGCACTTGTCATAACATGCCCACAGCCGCTCAACATGAGAGTTGCTGTTATTGGCAAAATAAAAGAAAACGAATTTTTCATGTATGGTCTCTCTTAAGAAATTTAACCGATTTGATGTTTTACGCTCATGCATTATTCGTGCCAGTAATCGGTATCCTTAAATAAATGCTGAATTTATCCTTTTGCATGCGAAATGTGGCACGCTTCTTGCCTTCTCATCATAGGTCTGATGTTCAGGCCATCTATTATAATGTTGAATTGAATTGAGTTGTAGCGTGCAAATATTGAACCAGATAGATAAAAAACGAAGGAAATCCATCAGTTTTTCCGTTTCTGACGTATCTATTTTCGATCTAACATCTAGCACACTTTCTTATGAGAGGATGTTGTCATGGAAATGACACTAAGGAGTTTAGGGCTATCAGATTTAAAAGGATTTTTGTCTTCAGCGACGATGCCGTTGGGCATTTTAATGCTAGTAGCCATGATGGTACTACCACTTCCGGTTTTTCTGCTAGATACTTTTTTTGTTTCTAATATTTTAATATCACTTGTAATATTGATGGTGTCCTTGCAAACCTATCGCCCTCTCGATTTTTCAAGTTTTCCTAGTCTCCTGCTAATTGCAACGGTTTTGCGCTTGGCATTGAACGTGGCTTCAACTCGCATTGTATTGAGCGAAGGCCATACGGGTCCAGATGCAGCAGGGCAAGTGATTAAGGCATTTGGCGAATTTGTAATTGCTGGAAATTATGCCGTAGGAATATTTGTATTTGTGATTTTGGTAATCATAAACTTATTGGTAATAACCAAAGGTGCAGGAAGAGTATCTGAGGTTACAGCTAGATTTACGCTTGATGCGATGCCCGGAAAACAAATGGCTATTGATGCCGATCTTAATGCAGGCGTGCTCTCAAATGAAGAAGCTACTTTACGTAGAAAAGAAATAAGTAGTGAAGCAGATTTTTATGGTGCCATGGATGGTGCGTCAAAATTTGTAAAAGGAGATGCTGTTGCTGGTATCCTTATCCTTATTATTAACATTGTTGGAGGTCTGATTATTGGCCTTGCTCAACATTCCCTAAGCTTTGAAGTGGCAGCCCAGAATTATGTACTTCTTTCTGTAGGGGATGGTTTGGTTGCGCAAATTCCATCTCTTCTTCTTGCAATATCAACAGCAATTATCGTTACACGCGTCTCTTCAACACAAGATATGGCTCAGCATATTGGAGAGCAGGTAAGCCTTTCTAGGGCATGGTATCCTGTGGCGGGGGTTTTGTTGCTTCTTGGATTTGTGCCAGGAATGCCAAATGCACTTTTCTTGATTGCTGGTCTTGTAGCAGGCGGAGTAGCGTTCTTTGTTAATAAAAAGATGCAGGCAGCGAGCGAAAAAGAAGCTGTTTCTGGTGAGGCGGGTGAGCTACATCTTGAAGGAGATACATCGAAACCAGAGCAAATCGAATTATCAGAAATAGCAGATAACTCGCCTGTATCAATTCAACTCGGTTATGGTCTTGTTGAAATGGTGAATGAAGAAAATGGAGGCACGCTGGTAAACAGAGTAACAGGTATAAGAAGGCAAGTTTCTAAAGCACTTGGATTTGTTGTTCCTGCTGTTCGAATTAGAGATGATCTCACCTTAGAGGCAAATACTTATCGGTTACGTGTTGGGCAAACAATTGTGGGCGAGGACCAGGTTTATCCTGAAAGAAAACTTGCTATTCCAGGAGAAAACTCATCAATCAAAATTGAAGGCATTGAAGTTAAGGACCCAACTTTTGGTATGGATGCAGTATGGATCATGCCAAATGATGTGTTAGAGGCTGAGAACAAAGGTTATGTAATTGTTGCATCTGATTCTGTAATGACAACCCATTTAAGCCAGATATTATATAAATATGCCGGCCAGCTCGTTGGGCAGGACGATATCCAGATGCTATTAGATAATTTATCGGAAACAGCGCCTAATCTAGTTCAATCAGTTGTGCCTAAATTGGTTCCTTTGCATCAGCTAACAGGTATTTTGCGTGCTTTACTCGAAGAGCGCGTTCCAATTAGCGATCTACGACGAATATTGGAAAATCTTGCATCACTTGCAGGGCGAAATTTAAGTATTATTGATACAGCGGAGATGCTTCGTCCTGAATTAGCAGGACTCTTGATTCAACAAGTTGCCCCTCTTAATCAGTCGCTACCAGTCATTACTCTAGGGTCTGAGTTAGAACATATGTTAATCACAATGGCGCGTCAAAGCGGCGAAGAAGGTTTGGTGATTGATAACGCGCTTGCTCAGCAATTACTTCGCAAAATTTCAGATACAAATGACGAATTGGCTGCAAAAGGAAGGCAGGCTGTGATTGTTGTCTCTCCCGCAATACGCAAAGAATTCTCCAAGATAATACGCCAACACATTGATGATATTGTAGTGTTAGCATTTACAGAATTACCAGAAACAAGAAAAATAGAAGTCGTTGCAACCATAACCGGTGAAGCAGATAGCTAATCACCCAGAAAAATAAGAAGGACTATAGATTATGGCAACAATTACAGTAACAGCAAAAGACACATCATCTGCAATGGAAGATGTTTTCGAGCAGTTGGGTGAAGATGCCTATATTATTAAAACAACGAAGAAAAATGGCAATGTTTTAATGCGTGCAACCAATGATTCATCTATAACAAAGGAAAAGCACCGTCCCTCCGTAAGAGCATTTTCTAAAATCTTTGATTCCAAATTAATTGATACTAATCCATCACCAAAAAAAGCCTTTGCTGAGATTGTATCAACTCAAGATGCATTATCTTCAAAAAATATATTAGCAGTATCAAAAGATGATTTTGAATCTCTGAAAACAGAAATTTCGTCACTAAAATCAATGATGACAGGATTGATGCTTACCAAGCGAGATGGTCTGTCAGTTGAATTAGGGCACAGCTTGCCAGTGCAGTTAATGCAAGCTGGGTTTTCACCAGAACTTATTGATGCATTCTCCAACAGTTTTGCTGAACAAGATCAAGAGCGAGGCCGTTGTTCATTTTTGCGCTCACTATCCCGTAAGCTAATAGCGCCCTTTACAGAAAATATTTATGATTCACGTATCATTTCAATAGTAGGCAGCAGTGGCTCTGGAAAAACAACGCTTGCTGCAAAAATTGCCACCTGCTGTGCTGATGCTGCCAAGTTTGGCAAACCTGTTTTGGTATCTGTGACGCAAACGGCTTCGCAGCCCGCAGATGATTTAAAAGCGTTTGGAAGATTACTGAATATGCCTGTCAAACAGGCGGGAATAGGCTCTGTGTTGTCTCTATTGAAGCAAAAAGACAAACAATTTATCTTAGATATTTCTACTGAAGCCACAAAAACAGTCGAGCTGTTGAGACAGGCAAATGAATTGTTTGTTCCTCGGGAATTAACGATTATTCAAACATTAGCAGGTAATTATAATAGCCAGATGATTACGCATCAATCTTCTCTTTATGACAGTTTGGAGCCTGTTATAGCGCTTACCAAACTAGATGAATGTGAGTTATCACCTGTTGAGCTTTCTGCGTTGATTTCTTCAAGGGCGCAAATCGCATTATTGACGGGCACTAGGTCAATCGTTGGTGCAATAGCTATAGCAAGTGAAGCAATTTTATCTCAATATTTGAAAGAAAACTGTTGACCTGTTAGGTTAGTATTAGAAAGAGTTAAATTATGACATTATCAATCGCAGTAGCAAGTGGAACAGGGGGTGTTGGCAAGACCAGCATGTCCGTAAATTTGAGCCTCACATTTGCACAGATGAATAAGCGAACTACTTTATTAGATGCTGATTTTGGTATGGCGAACGCCCATATCCTTTTGGGGGTCAAACCAGACTATTTTATCAGTGACGCTTTAAAAGGAAACGTATCCATCAATCAAACCCTATGCTCTGGTCCAGCCGGGCTTAAATTCGTATCTGGGGGAAGTGGGCTTATTGATATGTTGAACCTTGATAAGAAAACCAGATATCAAACTATTCGTCTATTTGATGAAATAGCAGATGAAACCGATATGCTAATTGCCGATGTGCCGGCGGGCGCCTCCGATAGCTCAATTGCATTTGTTTCTGCAGCAGATAAAGTGCTTATTGTATTAGTTGGGGAGCCCACAAGTTTTCTTGATGCTTATTCACTTATTAAAGTTGCACATTTAGAAGCTGGATTATCTAATTTTTCAGTTGTAGTGAATATGACCCAGAGTGAAGCACAGGCAAAATCTCATTTTGAAAAATTCAATTCGATAGCCCAAAAGTTTTTAGACGTAAATCTTCATTATGTTGGGCATTTGCCACTGTCCACCCGCATTCGGCAATCTATTGTTTCAAGAAAGCCAATTAGCATAGATGCAAAAGACAGCAGAGAAAACGCATGTTTTCAGAGAATTGCAAAAAACATTTTAAATTCTCCAAAGAATGATACAAGCAGAGTACGCTTTTTCGATCAACAATTCGTTCAAAGTAAGAGAGTTGGCTAATGCGCCCAACTTATCCTGAACAAAAACCGAATGTTGAGGACCTTGTTTCTGGTCATTTGGAATTGGTGAAGAAAATTGCTTGGCATATTTATGGCCGAGTTCATGCGTCTGTTGAAATAGAAGATTTAATCCAGACCGGCTATCATGGACTGGTTCTCGCCGCCCAAAACTACACCGTTCGAGAAGGAGCGAGTTTTGCTAGCTATGCTAGCATAAGGGTGCGTGGCACAATCATTGATCATCTCCGCAAATCATCTAATTTGTGCCGAACGACAATTCATATGCAGCAGAAAACAAAAATTGCCGAAGAGAATTTACGCCAATCTCTTGGCAGAGACCCAAATAGTATGGAACTTGCTGAAGATTTGGGTATTTCCGATCAGGAAATGATGGAGTGGCAACATGCTTTTCAAGCTAATGTCCATCAATCTCTGGACGGTGTTTATGATGAGTTCTCTATCTGGTTTGTATCAGAGGATAAAACACCGGAAGAACAGCTTAACGAAACCGAGATGAAATCTCTTCTGAAAGAAGCCTTGACAACTTTGCCTGAGAAAGAAGCGCTCGTGATACAGTTGTATTATGTCGAGGAGTTAAATGTATATGAGATTGCAGAAGTGCTAGAAGTTACAACTGGAAGAGTATCTCAAATCAAGAAAGCAGCTGTCCGAAAGTTGCGGGAATTCATGCACAAAGCTGATAAGCAAGATGTCGCTTGATAATCTCGAATGGAGCCAAATTGATTCAATCCAAATGTCTGTTCAGAAAGCAGACTTATTCCTATTGAACAATACCCAGAACCAGCAAATAAACCTATCATGCACGCTCCTTACCATCGCGCGCGGTAAATGTAATCTGGAAATCAAACAATATAAAAACAGTGTTGAAGATGCGCAGCAAGACGAATTTCACGAGGGGTTTTCTGGTAGAGTTATCATCCCAAGAGACAGACCAGTAATGAAGTGTGAGGGGGTAATTTTTCCATCTCACTTTAGAGCTTTATCTGAAAAACTGATAGCAATTCAGTCTGTTGCAAGACCAATTACGGTGACACTTTGTTTACAAGACAAACTGAGTGTAAGTGTTAACGGGGATTTATACATTGAGGACACACGAGAAATAACCATCAAACATATTGATTTTGCATTTCCGCTACGGTGATTTTATCCCATTAATCGTTTTGTAATATCCGCTTCAGCCTGAAGCATTCTTGATGAGCCTGAAAATGCCTGTTGTGCCTTAATCATCTTGGCCATTTCCGCTGTTGCATCCGTGTTAGATGCCTCTAGAGCACCTGACTGGATTCGGCCAAAATTATTCTCTCCTGCTATTCCAATTTTCGCAGCTCCGGACATAGGGGTTGGCTTATATTGATTCATACCAACTTCTTTAAGACCAGTTTCATTAGCGAATACGGCCAAACCAACGTTGCCAACAACAGTTGCCGAACCATTACTATAGATTGAATTTACAGCTCCATTTTCGTCAATTCGCACTTCTGCTAAAGACTCAATTTCGCCTTTCTCATTTTTTACCTGAAAGGGAATTTTCAAATCTGACCCATTTTCTGATAATATCTTGTCTCCCTTAGAAGAAATTATGTTTCCTTCACTATCCATGGTGAACGAACCGTCTCTTGTATAAGAAATTGATCCGTCAATTGATTTTGCGAGGAAAAAACCATTGCCATTTATTGCAATGTCGAGCGCGCCGTTAGTTTGGATGAAGCTTCCCTGTTGGTGATTACGCTGTGTGCCTACAAATCGCGTGCCTAGTCCAACATCGATATTATCCTTCAGTTCAACTTGTTGTGAATAAATATCTGTAAATCCTGCTGAGCTTTTCTTAAAACCAATTGTAGAACCGTTAGCCAGATTGTGTGAAATGGCAGAAATTTCTTTATTGGAAGCATCCAATCCTGTTCGAATAATATTAATCACGGGTTATAATCCTTGAGAAAAATTTAAGTTAATTCGACAATGTTGAATTCAAGAATCGTGCCGGAAAAGGGAGATGGCTGATTTTTTATTTCTGGTAAAATAATATCAAAGCTTTTATAACACTATTTTAATGTTTCGTAATTTATGCCATTATGAATTAAATTATAGAATGATTCGGAAACGCTATGAGCAGCAATAATTCAAATGCACTAGTTCCTGTAAAAAACAGAAATTTACCCGCAGTCATTAAAAAAACAAAAGACGTATCTGCGCTCTCTCTCGTAAATGAGGAGGTATATCTCGCGGACAAACAAGCCGTAAGAGAGCAGCTCCCAGACATACTTGGCAGGGTTTTGGCTCGAATTTGGATAGACCAAAAATTTCATCAAAGCTTTTCAGAGGATCCACAAGGTACACTTCAATCAAATGGAGTGTTTCTGCCAAAATCGATGGATGTTGAATTTCAAAAACAAGATTCCTCCCGCCCAAGAATCGTTGTTTACGAACGAAGGGCACGTTCCAAATTTCGGACACGCATTTTTTACCTTCAGCTTGTAATGATGGCTGGCAGATAAGCCTATGTGCTTTAAACCATTAATTATTGCAGTTCGCGTTTTACCTTTTCTGCTGGTGCTTATGGCTTCCCCCAATATGGCACTTTCTGATATAACCACAAGCAACATAACGTTCTCGGAGGCTGTTCAAGCAGTTAAAGATAAAAATTACCGACATGCTGTAAACTTATTTGAGCTCCAAGCTAATGCTGCTCAGCATGACGCTCAATATAACCTCGCGTTATTATTGAAATCAGGAAAGGGCAGGCCCCGCAATTATCAGCAAGCATTATACTGGGCTTGGTCTGCTTACCTTGGTGGTATAGAGCCTGCCAAGGGTTTAAGTAAGGACATAATGAGCCTTTTGCCAGATGATGCACTAAAATTGACCAGAAAAAAAATTGAAGAGACTCTCCTTGATAGAATTGATATCGGCGATAAGTCAGCGTTGATGGAGTTAGCATTATTTTACGAGGAACTTTTAGAAGAGCCAAATTTTGAAGAAGCATATCTTTGGTATTCTATAGCGAGTGCCTTTTTACTTGAAGGAGCGATTATTGCCCGAGATGAAGTTGAGGTTTCAGTTGAGATGAAATTAATAGTGGAATTGCAAAATAGAGCAAGTGAGATATTTGATACGCTATCCACTATTAAGTGATATGATTAAAGGAAATTATTATATTGATTAATCAGATAATCGGATATTTGATACTTTAGGGTGGAGGTAGATATGAAAGTAAAAGTTCACTGGATCATCGATGGCATTGTGGAGATTGAAGCAGACACGCTAGAACAGGCAGAAAAATTGATTGAGACAAAGTTAAATCAGTTAACAGAAACTAATTCTGACGAAATGAAATTTCTTGGTGCAAGAGCAATGCAGGGGAAAGCTTACCTTCCTGGTTCTGCCGAAGACACTGAAAATTGAATATTAGAGGAGTTACACGAAGATGAAGATTTGTTCGGGTTATCTAATATTAGGGATACTGTTACTTCAATTTTCAAATACATCTGAAGCAATTGCAGAGGGTAGGATGTATATTCCTAAAGCGGAACCGACTATTAAATACCAACTTTGTCGATTACGAAAAGTAGACCGCGATGAAACTGGTACTGCTTGCCGGTATAAACCTCAAAAGGGAGGTGAGGATATCGTTGTTACTACGGAAGACCCTCGAACAGTTTGCCAGAGAGAATATACGTGTAAAATTAGATAATTAGTTATTTATGTTGGTTTATGAATGGAATCTGAGAGGTATTTTTTTATTCAACTATATTGCAGCGTCCAAAATAATACTTATTCCTTGGCCACCCCCAATACACATTGTTGCCATGCCATATTTTCCATTAATACGAAGTAACTCATGAACTAGCTTGGTAAGTAAAATTGTCCCTGTTGCCCCCACTGGGTGGCCGAGAGCAATTGCGCCACCATTTGGGTTCACGATATCAGCAGGCAACCCAAGTGCTTTGGAAACAGCGCACGCTTGGGCGGCAAAGGCTTCATTACTCTCAATCACATCGAGGTCACTTATCTTAAGTCCTGCTTTCTCAAGGGCCATCTTGCTAGCAGGAACAGGACCCATACCCATAATATGGGGGGATACACCACCAAATCCATAGCTAACTATGCGGGCCATTGGCTCTTTGCCGGTTGAGCTAGTCATTGTCTCATTCGCAAGCACTATCGAGGCAGTTCCATCATTAATTCCAGACGCATTGCCAGCAGTCACCGCGCCATCTTTTTTAAAAGCAGCTCTCAAGTGTGCCAGTGCCTCTTTTGAAGTATTTGGTTTAATATGTTCATCTTCGTCAAACATCAAACTGGCGCGCCGTTGTTTTACCTCAACAGGCACTATTTGTTTTTTGAAGAAACCAGCCTCAGCTGCGGCTGCTGCTCGCTCTTGAGATGAAATAGCAAATTCGTCCATTTCATCTCTAGAAATATTATATTCATCGGCAATATTCTCTGCCGTAACGCCCATATGAACGCCGCTAAACGGATCATGAAGTGCTCCCATCATCATATCCTGAACTGTTCCATCTCCCATTCTCGCTCCAAACCTGTGGTTCGCAAGCAAATATCCAGAACGCGACATCACTTCTACCCCGCCTGCTAAAGCAGCGTGTGTATCTCCTAACTCGATGAGTTGGCATGCGCTTACAACTGCCTGCAATCCAGAACCGCATAATCTATTTACCTGAAAAGCAGGAGATGTTTCTGGCAGTCCTGCACCCATTGCTATGCATCTTGGTGAATACATATCCCTTGGTTCTGTATGTATCACATGGCCATAAACAGCATGTCCAATTTGTTCAGGGTTCAGCCCAGATTGTTTAATAGCGTTGCTCGCAACACTAATTCCCAAATCAATTGGGGACGTATCTTTTAAAGCGCCACCGTAACCACCAATAGCAGAACGCAATGCCGATAAAATATATACAGGATTACTCATTCTTTATTTCCTTTAAAAAATATCATTTCAACATGTTGTTTTAGTAAAATGTAGTCTGCTGATAGATGCAAGTCCAACATGACCAGGAGCATCATCAAGAATTTCATCTGTAACAGTAGACTTTATTAACCTGAACGAGGGTAGCTGATGTATAATTGTTTCTGTATCATATAGTAAACTACTATCAGAAGGGCCCAAAGATCGATGTTTTAAATGCGCTTGTGAAAATCCCTCCATAAAAAAATGAGCACCCTCATGTAACATGCTACTGATGTTTAAAAAAATTGCCTCTCTCTCATGTGCAGCTACATGAACGAAAATCATAAAGCAGCATTTAAATTTTTGGTCGCAAGCACTCCATTTTGAGGCATCTGCAACCATTCGTGTGATTTGAAGTCCAGATTTATAATCGGCTTCACGTGCCTTGCGTGTAGCTATTTCTGAGAAATCAATAGCGGTGACCTCTATGTCGGATGCTGCCATATAACGGCTATTTCTTCCCTCCCCATCTCCTATAAAAAGACATGGGCTTAACTCCTTATTATCTATAGCGAGGGATTTTTCGCAGATAAAGGATGGCTTATTGCCAAATAGGGGCAAAGAGCTTTGAGCATATTTCTTATTCCATTTTTCGTTCATTTGACAATCATAAAGGCTTTTTATTTAAAGATTGGTTTTTGCTGAAAAAATAGTTTCATGCCCAGCTCTGGGATGACGTGGTATCATAAGAGATAAAAAAACTGAAATAATAGCAAGAGCAGCTGCGAAAATAAAAACTGAAGGAGGGGAGGTTATCCATAGATAACCAAGAAACGCTGGCAGTGTTACAGCTGCAATATGATTTATAGTAAATGCCAGCGCGGTTGTGGGAGCCAAATCTGCTGGCGCTGCGATTTTTTGAAAATAGGTTTTCTGTGCAAATGCCATTGCAAAAAAAAGATGATCTACAACATATAAAACGGCGGCGACCCAAGCTGCCCATGAAAAGACGTAAACACCCCCATAAGCAATGAAAACCAATGTTAATCCGATATATTCGGTTGTAAGTGCCCACCGTTCGCCGAGTCTGGTTACAAGCCAGCCCATTATTGGGCCAAATATAATATTCAAGACAAAGTTGATAATAAATAGCCAGGTTATTTGATGTACTTCAAAACCAAATTTTTCAACCATCATAAAGGCAGCAAATACGCTGAAAATTTGCCTTCGCGCACCGGAAACAAATTGCAGAGCATAATATAGCCAATAGGCTTTCCTTATAATAATTTTTTTATTTTGTGGTGTTTTTTCTTCAAAACGAGGCCAAAAAAGGTAGGCTATAATCGCAAGCAGGATAGTCATTAATCCCGCACTTACATAAACCTGCTCGTAACTCAAATCAAAATAAGCAAAACCAATTGCGATGATAAGATAGGGAACAAGTGAAGTTGCAGAGCCGACAGCAAGAAGCCATCCAAGAATTTGAGGAGCCTTTTTCTTATCAAGCCATTGAAGTTGTAGAGACTGGTTTACAGCTTCAAAAAAATGAAATCCGATGGAACTTATAAAAGTTGTTATAAGCAAACCGCTAAAAATCGGGAAATAACCAGTAAGCGCAACGGCGCCGCCAATTAGAATAAGAGAGACGACAGCTAGCCTTTGCTCCTTAATCACAAGGATTGCGAATATCACGGTAATTGTAAGAAAGCCTGGTATCTCTCTTACAGTGTGAAGCCAGCCAATTTCAACGCCTGTAAAGGAAGCTTTTTCAATTACAAAATTATTAAGCAAGGCAATCCAGCTCGACATAGCGATTGGCATCGCAATAGAGACAAGAATTAAAAACCCGATAGGGGAGCGTATATGCTCTTTAAAGGATTTTGCCAAAAAAGCAGGGCTAATTAGAGACATTGCACTATTACAAACCTAACTAAAAATAAAAAAACAGTCTCAAAAACTGTCCCCAAAACTATTATGAATAACAGATAGGGCTAAGATCAAAAGTAAAAGTCCGAATATGCAATCTCGAAAGCGAGTATAATTTAAAAACAAATATTTTACCAGTAGCGTATTTGCAACCAGCGCCGCCATGCAATAAGCAGCTACATCGATGAGGCTAGCTGTGGTTGCCATTACAACGCTTGTTAATAATGGTTGTGAGGGGATTACAAACTGACTGAATAGAGAAGCGAAAAAGGCGGCAATTTTTGGATTAAGAATACCTATCAAAAATCCATCTATAAATGCAAAGCCAAGTTTGCGCGGGGTGTAGGTGTTTTCTGAAACAGGGGGTGTTTTGCTTGCAGAAATCAGCATTGATAAGCCCATCCATAAAAGAAGCAAGGCTCCTGATATCTGAACATAAAAGAATAGCTGATTTGCCGAACTTGAAAGCCAGCTAACCCCCAGCGCTGTGGTAATGGCATATACAAAAATCGCAAGCCCATGGCCGGTTGCGCCAAGTATGCCAGCTAATCTTCCGTACCTTGTTGTGATAGATATAATTACAAGTAAACTAGGACCCGGTGATAGCGCGCCAGCTATGCAGATAATGATTAACGCGCTCCAATCTAGTGCTTCCATCCTTAACTTTCTTCGGAGGAATATACAGTCTCTAGAGCCCCATTTTTGATATCAAACCTAAAGCCGTTTAACGCCAGACTCTTATTCGCTAATCTGTATTCTATCCAAGGACAGACCTGCAAGTTACGAATAGAATGCATGATATTTTCCCTCTCCAATAGCCCGCTATCTTGCTCTTGTTTGCGTGTGTGACAAAGCATTGAGAATTGCTCAGATGCGGCGTTTCTGACCCAAATTGGGAGGTGATAAAATGAGCCAGTATCATTTTCACGAATGAGGTTTGATAGATAATTAACGCCGCCACAATTTGAGTGACCCAGAACCATTATTGATTTTATATTTAGTCCAAAAATAGCATATTCAATTGCTGCCCATATGCTGTGGTTTTCAGCTCCCGCATCGAACGTAGGCACGATGTTAGCAACATTGCGAACGCTAAAAACTTCCCCTGGTTGCATATTGAATAAAATCGCTGGATCTATTCTGCTATCAGAACAGGCAATCACAAGTAATTCTGGATTTTGTTTATCAGATAGTTCCCTCATTAAATCACTATTTTCATGATAATAGGACTTTAGAAAATGATTAAACTTCTCAATTAAACGTTTCTTTGTTGGCATTTATGTTCCTAAATTAGGGTTTCGTTTTAGTCGTAGTCTTACTGGTAGTTTTAGTGTGGCTATCATTTGTTAAAAATCATTAGATATCTAACAGCTAAGCTGGCGATGGTTCACAGGGGTCACTCTTTTTTAATCAAAATGGTAGCACAGGCATATTATTTTCATCAAGAGTAAGTAGCCAGGTTTTCTCTGACCCGGTAATAGGCAATTCTTGATACAAATGAGGAAATAACGCGCCGCCTCTTGAAGGCTCCCAAGTTAAAGATAAGTTTTTTGTGTTGAACTCCACAAGAATTAGATTTTTCTGTCCGTGAAAATGTTTCTTCGCGGTTGCACTAAGCTGCTGCGGGGTTGAAAAATGTATAAAGCCATCTTCTAGATCAACCTGCGAGCCTTTATAAATGCCTGTGATACAGGCTGATTGCCATTCTTGAATCTGGCAAATTTTATAGATTTTATCACTCATTTTTTTGCCATAATCAGGTGAAAACTACTAAGAGCACATTTTTCTTTTTGAACGGTAGCTAAAAACCAAAAACCATAACTCTTGAAACCTTATGCTGCTATGCCTAAATGCTATTTAGACCAGTTTATTCGTTGCTTGCTAGCAGACCGAATTTTAAAAAAAATAGAGGAATACTATAAAAATGACCATCCAAAATAGAGCTTTTGAAGCAGATACCAGTAAAATATTAGATATTGTTATTCACTCGCTTTATTCCAATCGTGAAATATTTTTGCGTGAACTCATATCAAATGCATCAGACGCCCTTGATAAAAGGCGGTATCTAGCATCAACAGATCAATCACTTCAAGCTGAGCAAGAACTGCAGATTCACATAAAATCTGATAAAAAAGCAAAAACGCTTACCCTATCAGACAACGGTATTGGGATGGATTCAGATGATATGGTATCATCGCTTGGCACGATTGCACGTTCTGGCACTCAGAATTTTATAAAACAGCTAGAAGCATCAAAGGAAAATGATGATAGCAAACTCTCTCTTATAGGGCAGTTTGGCGTTGGATTTTATGCTGCATTCATGGTGGCTGAAACCGTCGATGTTATTTCTAGAAAAGCTGGCAGCGATAAGGCATTTAAATGGCATTCGGATGGAGCAACTGGATATAGCCTTGATAGTGCAGAGCGCAGTGAGGCTGGAACTGATATTATTCTTCATCTGAAAAAAGATGCAAAGGAATTTCTAGAGGAGCAGAGAATTTCCTATATGATTAAGAAATATTCTGACCACCTGTCAGCCCCAATATATTGGCAGAATGCAGAAGAAAGCACGATGCTAAATAGTGCTGCAGCAATCTGGACAAGACCAAAGTCAGAAATTACGCAAGAGCAATATAACTCCTTCTATCAGCAAGCAAGCGCTGCTTATGATTCGCCTTACTTAACCCTACATAATGTCACAGAAGGGGTTACAAACTTTACCAGTCTGTTATTTGTACCAAGCACGCGCCCTGCGGATTTGTTTAATCCAGAGCGTAAATCACGCCTGCAACTATACATAAACCGAGTTTTCATAACCGATGAATGTGAGGATTTGGTACCAAATTGGCTTCGATTTGTGCGCGGCGTTGTGGATACGCCTGACCTTGATTTAAATGTTAGCAGAGAGATGCTACAACAAGTTCCTGCAATCAATAAGATAAAGAAATCTATTATCAGACGCGTATTGTCTGAGTTAAAAAAACAGGCAGGAAAAAATCAAGAGGCGTATGAGAATTTCTGGCTTGAATTTGGCTTAGTTGTTAAAGAAGGTCTCTATGAGGATGCAGATTTCAGGGAAAAAATCCTGGAATTATGCCGGTTTTATTCATGCAGAAAAGGCGGCTATATCAGCCTTGCCGAATATGTTTCTGATATGAAAGAACAGCAAGAACAAATCTATTATTTATCATCTGAAACAATAGAGCAGGCAGAAGTTAGCCCCCATATTGAAGGATTTAAAGCGCGTGATATTGATGTCATCGTTTTAAGTGATCCTATCGATGAGTTTTGGCTTCCATTAGTTCCAGAATTTGAGGGAAAGAAGTTTAAGTCTGCAAGCAGAGGCGCTCTTGATTTGGATAAATTTGAGCAAGAGGATACTGAAAAGAAAAAAGCAGATCCATCTGAGTTTGATATGCTAATCGCTCGTATTAAAACCAATTTAGGAGAGCAAATAGCAGATGTCCGATTATCATCAACTCTTACTGAAAGCCCGGCCTGTCTGGTAGCTGACGAGAACGGCATGGATATTCAGATGGAGCGATTAATGAAAGCGCATAACAA
The DNA here is from genome assembly GCA_009936885.1 of Alphaproteobacteria bacterium. Lineage (GTDB taxonomy): Bacteria > Pseudomonadota > Alphaproteobacteria > Puniceispirillales > Puniceispirillaceae > UBA5951. The sequence goes on along the minus strand of JAACDT010000065.1, from coordinate 2,350 downwards.
AGATTTTCAAGGTGCGCCTCGAATTTTGGAATTAAACCCAGACCATGATTTGGTATCAGCATTAAATAAAATGGCAGATGCAAAATCAGGAAGCAAGGAGAATGGGCTTGTTGATGATGCCTCCCATTTGCTATTCGATCAGGCACAAATTCTTGAGGGGCGCATGCCCTCTGATCTAACCGCATTTTCTAAACGGATGACGCGGGTTATGGCATCTTCTATTATGGATGATGCTCAGACGAAATAGCAAATTTTTCAACCAGCAAGTCTGGAAAAAGAAGCATGCTTACAATGAGCGCTACTGGCTGTGGGGTACTGGGATGAGATGTCCGGGTAAGCTTGCCGCCGTTATACACAAATTGCATTATGGGTGTTGTGAGCCGCTGTCCATTAGCAGGCATAGTTGCAAGCACCAGATTTTGCAATTTTTTTGCGCTGCTTTGATACTCATTTACTCTGGCATCAGGGAGCCAGGAATTTAATCCAAAATCTTCTAGCTCTATTTTCATTTTGTGAAATTTTATTTGCTGCAGAAGCTTTATAGCAAGCTCGGATTCTTCGAGTTCGGTTGGATTTTCTAATATTGGATATTCAATATAAAGAGTGATTGCTACACTGAAGAGTTGGCTTGCCGTGAGGCGTAACTCCATCCGCTGGATGTTATCTATCTGCAAAAACTGGCTTTTAGCCAATAGAGATAGTGTTAATTTTTGCAATTCTAAATCTGTTAGGGTTGATGCCAATCTAGTTGCAAGTTTAGAATCCCCAACTGGAATTATGTCTGAATTTTCAATCAAAAGTTCAAAATTAACCAGCCGCGGGCTATTAGCTGGATTGTTGAAAATGGGATTTATGCTACCCTTAATCTTCTCTGCTTCTGCGATAATCCCATGGCCTCTAAAATCAACATCTAGGAATTCTAATTTTGGTGAAGTTCTTTTGATATCCCAGCTTAGATTATCATCGCCGCCTAATTCGAGTAGTTGGGCAATTAAGCTATGCGGAAAATCACGAAGCTCTATTGAGTCAGCTGACAGATTATACTGCTCTTGGATTGATGCAATCTTGCCCTTATTGATTTCAACCAATTTATATATTGTTTTGTTGGTTTTTGAATTTTCATCTTGGGTATGTTTGTCAGTTTGAATTTTGATAGATTCAGCAGTTAAAATTCCTCCATCAGGGGGGTGATAAATTACGTCATTCATCTCACTGCTATATTCAGATAAATTTATATCACCGCTCTGATAGTATAACGCAGCGCCATTGCTAAGCGATATGCTTGTTTGCGAAAAGCTTAAAGGAGCGTTAACCACAACCGCTAAGATCGTAATTAAAATATATGAGGTAAAATGTTTTTTCATTCATCAAACCTCATTTATTTAATTATAGCTCTGCATAAGAAGCGTCTGAATTTTTGTGAAAAATTAGACCATCATCAATATCTGAGACATCTACAAAAACAGAATCGCCATCAGAATATTTACCTGCAATTAAGTCCTCAGCTAATGGGTTTTGAATATGTAGCTGTATCTGACGCCTTAGAGGCCGCGCCCCATAATGCGGGTCATATCCTTTGGCTCCAAGCCATGCCTTTGCTGGTTCTGAAACTTTTAGCGTGATAGAGCGTTCCAACAATCTAGCCTGAAGTTCTTTTAGTTGAATTTCAACAATTTTCGCCATGCTATCTCTTGATAGACGCTGGAACAGCAAGATTGCTTCTAACCTGTTTAGAAACTCTGGTCTAAAGGTAGAGCGAACCTCTGACATTACCTGCTCTCTTGCTTTTTCAACTGGCTCTGATTCTTCCAGTGCTAGCAGATGTTCTGCACCAAGATTAGAGGTTAACAAAATCAGCGTGTTACGGAAATCAACGTTATGGCCCTGACTATCTGTCAGCTTGCCTTCATCAAGCACCTGAAGCAGAATATTAAAAATATCAGGATGTGCTTTTTCAACCTCGTCAAACAAAATAATTTGGTAGGGACGACGCCTTATAGCTTCTGTTAGGCTTCCACCTTCTTCATAGCCCACATAGCCTGGCGGGGCGCCTATGAGCCTTGAGACAGAATGCTTTTCCATATATTCTGACATATCAAGGCGCAAAATTGCGTCTTTTTTATCAAACAAAAATACAGCAAGTGCCTTTGCAAGTTCTGTTTTTCCAACCCCGGTCGGGCCTAGCATTAGAAAACTACCAAGCGGAAGGTTAGGGTCGCTTAATCCAGAGCGCGAACGTCTTATGGCATTTGCGATAGCAGAAACAGCCTCATCTTGGCCAACAATTTGGGTAGCCATTTGCTCTTCCATATGAAGTAGTTTTTCTTCTTCACCAGCCAACATTTTTGAT
>JAACDT010000297.1 GCA_009936885.1 Alphaproteobacteria bacterium | reverse complement strand
GGCTAAATCCGTTTTCCTGTGTTGCGCTAAAAACGGGTCCTGTTTTTCCATCTAAGCTTAATACCTTATATTTTTGAGTTGTTTTTTCTGGGGCAGAGAACGGCGATATAATTGTTGGCATTTTGGTATTAAATAATACGTCAATTTCATTCTGCGATACGTACATCTGCCCTGGAGGTACCGGCCTGTAATGGAATGAATCTTGTCCGATGGCTGACAGTCTTGACTGATAAAACTCCTCGATTAAGACGCTTCTTTTCTCTGAATAAACCGAAAAATCATACGGAATTACAACAGACGCATCAGGTAGCCAATCTGTTATAGTAACAAGTTCAGGATGGAATAAGCTCATCCAATGTTCTATTCCAACAGGGGTTATGCCTGCTGTGATTTCCTCGTATAATTGGTCTCTTGCTGCAGATGCGCCAAATAAACTGATATAATTTTTTCTAAAACGGGTGATATATTCATCTGATAAGCGATATTCTGCAACTGGATTTAAAAAAAGCTGTTCTACTTCAGTCAATCCCAATTGAGAAGATGAATCAAAAAATCTTATTTTCTCAAGTTCCGCACCAAAAAAATCAAGGCGGTATGGATGGGTTGAGGGATCAGAAAAAACATCAACAATATCACCTCTTATTGCAAATTCGCCATATTCACGAACCGTATTCGTTCTGTTAAACCCGCAATCTTGCAGAAAAGACGCAATCTCATTTAAATTATAATCATCCCCTTTGGAGAGTTTTAAACTTGCATTCAAGAAAAAGGATTTTGGAGGAATTTTTTGCAGAAAACTATTTATTGTAAGAAGTATAACATTTTTTGTATTCAAAATTTCATTTGAGGCGAGTTTACTTAATGTAGAAATACGCTCACCTGTAATATCGCCATGTGGAGATAGCCTGTCATATGGCAAACAGTCCCATGCTGGTAAGCAAACTACGTCTATATCTGGTGCAAATAGTGATAAACCCTGTGATACTTGTTTTAATTCAAGGTCATCACGACATATATAAATAACTGGTTTGCCGATATTAGCGTGTGTTGCAAGATAGAGAGTTTGTGCACCCTCTACACATCCAAAAATTTGCTGTTGCATGGGATAGTTATATTTCTGTCAGAGTGTTGTATTAAAATCTTTTATAAGAGAAAAAACGGTTCCGTTCAGATTAGCTGGGATTTTTAAATCCCCTCTCACCCATGCAAGAATATTCTGATCGCCTTGTGCTAAAAGGGCCTCGTAATCATCCAGCTGTTGATCTTCAAGGTTGTCCAGATAGCGATTTGCAAATTGTCCTAATAGCAAGTCTGTCTCTCTGGTGCCTGTGTAGCTGGACTGATAGATTAGTCTGCGTATTCTATTTTCTCTTTTTTCCATAAATATAAACTCTTCAAACTGTTAAAATATAGTTCTATCCGTAATAAGATAGTGCGCATTGGACAGGTTACAATTTTTGTGAGATCATTACCCTATAATTACAAATTTGAATAGGCATATGGCAAACCTTAATTTTAATAGACCTGAAATTTTGTTCCCTTGCTTTGCACAGTTAATTAGCTTGCAAGGAATAGGGCCAAGAACAGCTGATATATTGGCAAAGAAAATAGGTAGTTTTGTTATTGATTTAGCATTTTACTTTCCTGTCTCATTAATTGACCGAAGCGCATCACCAGAAATAAACGATATTACAGATGGGCAAATTGTAACCGTATCTATCACTATTAGATCTTTAGACATTCCCATGGGAAGGCAATCCCGTCCAGCCCGCATAGTGGGTGAAAACGAAACAGGGAGCATTGAACTTATTTATTTCAGGGCTAAGGCTGATTATCTAAAATCTTTATATGCAGTTGGGAAAACCGTTATAATTAGTGGACGTGTTGATTTTTTCAATCAGAAGAAACAAATCACCCACCCAGATTATGTCGTTACTCCAGAACAGCGCTCATCTATCCCCGCAATAGAACCTATTTATCCATTATCAGCTGGGCTGCGCCAAAGCCTACTTCGAAAAACATCGCAAACTATCATTCAAAAAATGCCGGAACTTCCTGAATGGATTGATAAAAATTTAAAACAACAACAAAAATGGCCAGATTTTAAATCTGCTTTAACACAAAGCCATTCCCCAAATACACAAGCTGATTTAGAATTGGATTCGCCTCACCGAAGACGACTAGCCTTTGATGAATTACTTGCTAATCAATTAGCTCTTTGTTTGATAAGAAGTCGGCAATCAAATGCGGATGTCTCAGAGCCTGTAACAGGAGATGAGCACTTCATTGAAAAATTTGTATCCTCTCTTCCTTATTCAATGACATCTGCGCAAATACGGGTATTAAATGAAATCACAGACGACCAAAGCGCCCCAATTCGAATGCTCAGACTGCTCCAAGGGGATGTTGGCTCTGGTAAAACACTTGTGGCTCTAATAGCATTATTGCGAGCAATTACATCAGGTAAACAAGCTGCCCTTCTTGCACCAACAGAGATACTAAGCAAACAGCATTTCAAGAATATAACTGAACTTTTAAAAGATTTTGATATAGACCCTGTTTTGTTAATCGGCAGTATGACCCAAAAGCAAAAACATGGGATTCACGAAGGCCTGAAGTCTGGCAGGATTTTGTTTGTGATTGGAACACATGCTCGATGAACAGAGAATGCAGAGTTTGCAGATTTAGGACTTGCGGTGGTTGATGAGCAACATCGCTTTGGTGTAAAACAGCGCCTTATCCTTGGTCAAAAGGGCGGTGGGTGCGATATACTAATTATGACAGCAACGCCAATTCCCCGAACATTAGCAATGACCGCTTATGGCGATCTGAAAATATCACAACTTGATGAAAAACCCGCCGGAAGAAGAGATATAAAAACAGCATCCCTGCAAATGGAAAAAATGGATGAAGTGATAGAAAGGCTATCCAAAGCAATTGCGAATGGAAGTCGAGCCTATTGGATTTGCCCGTTGGTTGAAGAAAGTGATAAATTAGATGCTGAAGCTGCAGAAGACAGGCATAGAATATTAGAGCAGCTGCTTCCAGAAGCAAATCCTGTTCTAGCACATGGCAAAATGAAATCTACGGAGCGAGATATCGCAATGCAGGCCTTTCAGTCTGGTGAAAGCCAGCTTTTAGTTGCTACTACTGTTGTTGAGGTAGGTGTAGATATACCGGAAGCTGGCATTATAATTATTGAGAATGCAGAGAGATTTGGATTAGCACAGCTGCATCAACTACGCGGGCGTGTTGGCAGAAGTGATATTCAATCTTCATGCTTGTTGCTTTATCAAACGCCTCTTTCTTATACTGCTAAATCTCGCCTTGATATTATGAGACAAACCAATGATGGCTTTTTAATTGCAGAGGAAGATTTGCGGCTTAGAGGACCAGGAGAGGTTTTAGGACAGCGTCAATCTGGTGTACCTGAATTCAAACTTGCCAATCTTTCATCTCATGCCGATTTGCTTGAAATTGCCAGAAAACAATCTTTGATGTTGGTACATGAAGACCCGTTACTAACATCTGAAAAAGGCAAAGCCTGCCGTATTCTTATCGGTTTGTTTGAGCAAGACACAGCAATACGCTATTTATATTCTGGATAAATAGAAGCGACAAACGAGTTTCTTAAATTTACTTCTTACCTGTATTAGCGATCTTTTTCTGGTTTTTTTTAGCTTTATTATCAGGTGTTACAATACCAGCAGAAACAACCAATTTTATTGCATCCTCTACTGCCATATCTAAATAAGTTAACTCATCTTTTGGGCAAAGAAGAAGAAAACCAGAGGTTGGATTAGGCGTTGTTGGAACAAATACATTTACCAAATCAGCTTCAATTTTTTCTTTTATCTCGCCCTTTGCAACACCTGTTACAAAGCCGATAACATAGGTTCCTTTTCGCGGATACTCCAGAATTACCGCATCGCGAAACGCATCAGATTGGGTAGCAAGCACAGTCTCCAAAATCTGTTTTGAGCTCCCATAAATTGTTCTCACAACTGGCATGCTACTCATCACACGCTCCCCTAGATGAACAATCCAGCGCCCTAAGAATCCAGTTGTTAGCGCACCAATCAACGTCAGAAATACAAATCCAATTATAATCCCATAGCCAGGCACAATTCCAAAGCCTGGAACCCAGCTGGTGATGAAAACAACAAGCTCTTTTGGTAGTAAATTAACAACTTGAGTATCAATCAAATCTATGGCTATCCAAGTGATATAAGTTGTTAAAAAAACAGGCGCAGAAAGTAATATACCTGCCAAAAACCAACGTCTAATATTACCAAGTAGTGTTTTATTATGCGTCGTATTTTCAGCTTGATTTTCCGACTGACCGTTCGTCATTTCATAACTCCAATTAATCGCACCGATTAATTTATTTGTGTTAGTATTTTTATAATTCAAATCATAGATTATTTTATAGTTTAAATTAAGCTTAAAATAGAAACAGAAAATAGTTTAATAGGCACCCCAATGAATAATTGTCCAGAGACACCCATAAATTTAAATAAAATCAATGAGAAAATAAGCAAACTGGTTTTAATTATGGAACAGCTTAGAGACAAGCAAGGCGGCTGTGAATGGGATCTTGAACAAACTTATGAGACGATTGCACCTTATACCATAGAAGAAGCTTATGAGGTTGTTGAGGCTATCTATGAAAGTGATATGGATAAATTATGTGACGAGCTTGGCGATCTATTATTGCAAGTTATTTTTCACTCTCAGATTGCCCATGAGCGTGGTGACTTTCAGCTAGAGGATGTAATTTCAGCTGTCTGTGATAAAATGATACGAAGACACCCTCATATTTTTACTCAAACTGAAGCCAAAACTGTGCCAGAAATACGCAAAACATGGGAGGAAATAAAACAGCTCGAGCGAGAACAACTCTCAGAAAATAAAAACGCGATTAGCCTTTTGGACGGCATAAGCACAACCCTTCCAGCTTTAACACGGGCAATAAAATTACAGCAGAGAGCTGCAAAAGTTGGATTTGACTGGCCATCTATCTATCCTGCATTCGAGAAAATGTATGAAGAAATAGAAGAGCTAAAAGCAGAAATTGAGGCT
>JAACDT010000296.1 GCA_009936885.1 Alphaproteobacteria bacterium | reverse complement strand
AGCGGGTAAAAAAGCCGGTCTCATCATCGACATCAGAGTTAAAGTTTGGGTCTTTAGTGCAATCAGCTATAAATCTTGTGTCATCCTTTGCCACGACATCGCCGATAATACCGGCACCTATGGGCAGTGAAAGGCCGATAATATCAACCGGACCGAGGCAGTTTTCACAGGTAAAATTTTCAGCCCTTTCATCCAGCATAAAAAAACTGGCCGCTTCGGCATCAAGAGACTCCTGCACATAAATTAAGCCCTGTTGCATGGCACTTGAAACACTCTCGGGTGTTCCCCCACCTTCAGCAAATGCTTCCATCATGCGATAGATAATTTCGAGTTGTGGTAATTCGGTCATAAAACAGACCTATCTAGAACGTGCCGGGCTTGAAAAGGCCGCTATTCTCGGGTTTTTCGGTATCTGAGGCGGCCTCTGGGTCAGTGTTTTGGTTATTTTCTTGTGTGTTCTCATCAGAGGGACTGGATGCGTCTGAGATAGCTGAGGAGGCCGTCTCATCTCCTCCTAAATCGGCTAACTCTTGAGCGATTAAGTCGTCATCATTTTGATAGATATTCTCGACAATTTTCTTGTCGTTTGCACCGGTATCTGAGAACACATCCACATCTACCAAATCCGCCGGGCCTGTCTGTTCATTAATGGTAAGAAGCTTATCAAGATGCGCTAGTTCAATGACGCGCATGAGCTCATTACTGGCCTTACTTATTGAAAAGTCTATGTTTTTTTGCTTGCAGCTTTGCATGGCAATGACCAAAATTGAGATGCCGGAACTGTCAATATAATTGACTTGCTGGCCGTCAATTTCCAATTTTGAAACCTCGTCAAGATTTTCAGCAAGATCGTTTTTGACGTCCGGGGTTATTTCTAGGTCAATATCACCAGAAAGGGTAAGAACAAGTTGATCACTGTTTTTAGTGAATTTAAATGGCATTTTTTAGACCTTTCTTGACGACGCAACATCACCAATACCCTGAAAAATAGTATATAATATTGAAAATATGATATTTGCAAATTTTATCATAATATTGTTTAATCCGTCAGCCAGAGGTTTTGTCACGTGTAACGTGATAAGTAATTTAAGAGTTAAGGAGTACTCATATGGAAATTCTTAGGAAAGACGAAAAAGGTTTCAGTCTTATTGAATTGCTCGTAGTGATTGCCATTATTGGCGTTCTTGCTGCGGTCGGTTTGACTAACTATCAAGGTTTTATTGATAGTGCCAAGAAGGATACAACAGAAGCTAGTGCAGAAGATATTCACAGAACATTGTCAGCTTATGCCTACAAAGAAAGCTACGAAGTCAGTGCCTGTAATTCAGTTACAGACGATGCGACAATGCTAACATGCCTCCAGGGTCTGTATGCATCAGGTGGCCCTTTTGAAAATAAAGACAACCCATACAACCAAAATAACACAGCGATTTCTACAATCAATGTTGCGACACCTCATGATGTTTTCCACGATCCCGATACGTCAGACAGTAATCAAGACTGCACGACTACAGGTAACTCAGCAGGTGTAAATGGTCAGGTTGTTATTGCAAATGACACATCAGCTTCAGGTAGTTCATATGACCTGTCCGTCTATTACTGTTCAGAAATGACAGTCAGTGGTTCCGGCACAGGCGCTCACTGGACAAAAACAAAGAATACAATTCAGTGGGATTAATCTCCTCAACTGTATAAGATTAAGGGTGGCTTATAGCCACCCTTTTTTTTGCGATAATTTCTTTTTTGGATAAGTTCCAGTTGTTGGCGGAAACTATTCGGGTAAATCCTCAATCAAATTCTGCTTGTGCAGTTCTTCAATATATTTATCCATTGTAATCATGCCAAATTGTGCGCCTGTTTGCATGGAGGTGTTAATTTGCACAATCTTGTTTTCTCTAATTAGATTACGTACAGCAGGAACGCAAACCATCACCTCAAAAGCTCCGATTCTGCCTCCACCTTTCCTTTTCAACAATTGTTGGGTCATGACGAGTTGCAGAGATTGCGATAGCTGTGAGCGAGCTTGTGCTTGCTCCTCAGCTGGGAAAACATCGATGATACGGTTAATTGTTTCAGGTGCGCCGGATGTATGTAGGGTACCAAAGACCAAGTGACCGGTTTCAGCAGCCGTTAAAGCCATAGACACTGTTTCATAATCGCGTAACTCACCGAGTAGAATTATGTCCGGATCTTGACGCAGAGCCCCATTAAGGGCTGCAGCAAAACTTTTAGTATCCCGCCCGACTTCGCGCTGCGAAATAATGCTCTTGATCGGTGTATGAACAAATTCAACCGGATCCTCAATGGTGATTATATTCTCTGCGCGTTCACGGTTAATTTTGTTAACCATCGCCGCCAGTGAAGTCGATTTACCTGAACCGGTTTGCCCCGTTACCAGCACGAGGCCAGATTTTTCTTTCAAAATCTTATGAACGGCGGGGGGGAGGCCAAGCTGGTCGATATTCGGCACTTCGGTGACGATTGTTCTAAGTACCATGGCCCACCCATGCATGGTGCGATAACCATTGGCACGAAATCTTTGCTCTCCGACCATGATGGCAAAGTCGACATCATTTTTTTCGCAAAATTCCTTATAGGCTTTTTCACCCAACTCTTGGCGGAAAACTT
>JAACDT010000295.1 GCA_009936885.1 Alphaproteobacteria bacterium | reverse complement strand
GTCGCACATTCGTTTCAAACGTTTTGCTAAAGTGGCAGAAGAAATATTTTCATTATTGTTTTTCAAAATCGAATTATAGGTTCTTTGGTTACAAAAAACAATATCTCGAAGAATGATTACTGACCAATGGTCTGCAATCACCGCGGCAGCTGAGGACATTGGACAATAGATTTTTGCTTTGGATGTTATGTCTAATTTAATCATTTGGTTCATAGTTTTTCTCTCAAACGAAAATTGGCAATAACGGGTATGGAATACAACTTATCTAAACCCAACTAAATTGAAAAGCAGTTTCAAATAAATAACGGATTATTTTAGATTGTTGTCTCTATATAAAGAGTAATTGTGACTATTCGTGTCACAATTCATAAAAAAGGAAAATTTATTATGATGGTAAAGCTTACTCAAGACCTGTCACGTGGCTTGAAGCCCTGGAAAGATATGTTTCATGAGAATGAGGCTACTTTAAATGCGCTTGGAGCGAAGCTTGTTTTTGCAGGTACCGAAAAGGAAGATGACAATAAGCTTACAGCTATACTCGATTTTGAGTCCCCCGAAGCTATGAAAGCTTTTGCGGGCCACGAGGAACTTAAAGCTAAACGAGCAGCAGCTGGCGCTATCCTGGAAACCACGGTGGTAACACCTATGAGTAGCGAATCTTTCACTCGATAAATAAGAAAGAAGGGAGATTAATATGCCCATCGAAGTTAAAAGTTTTGCTTCGCAAGCTGATGAAGCCAAGGACATGCCAAATGCACGCATGGAGGCGGTAAACGTTCTAGGCCAGCGGGTGATGAAGCTGACGCTTGCGCCAGATTGGAAATGGTCCACCGATATCAAGCCAATTGTTGGCACGCCTAGCTGCCAAGCCACGCACACCGGGATCATAGTGGAAGGCACTATCCATTGCATCTGTGACGATGGTGCAGAAGCCACTTATTCTGCTGGCGATGCATATGCCATTTCACCTAATCACGACGCCTGGTGCGTGGGAGGAAAGCGTGCGGTTGTATACGAATTCGCAGGAGCATGGGGAGAGTAGAAATGAAAAATCACATTAATGGAATATTAACTATGATAATTTTAGCGGCTACAGGATCAGTCGCACTCGCTGACGGTCACTATAACGGCCAAGGCTTTTCAAGCACTGTTTCTTCAACAACTATTGAAGGAAAATCTGGTTCAATTGTCCACGTGGTTGCTGAAGATTTTTGGCAATACCAAAAAGCACCCGAGGGATGGCCCACTGTAGCCATGGCAACTTGCCATTATACTATTATGATGGCAGCGGGAGAGCAAAGCCCTTCGTCGATTAATGGCATTTGCGAGTCAGTCGACCCAGATGGAGATGCCTCGGTTTGGACTGCAGCGATTGATACCAGCACCGGCATTGGAACAGGAAGTTTGGCTAGTGGTACAGGTAAATACAAAGGTGTGAAAGCTTTGCCAACTTTTCAAACCACATTCCAAATTGACGCAACGCACAGCGTTTACGACTTTAAATGGTAGATATAGGCGCAATCAGACTTAAAATTCATAACCTTTTATCAGGTTAAAAACAGCTAGGCAGGTAGCGCCTAATTATAAGCTATCTGCCTTCAATCAAAGCATATAAAGGAGTGGGTGATGTCTCTGCACGATAAATTAAATCAATCAATGTCTGATAGAAACGTTAATGACTATCTTGACCTATTACACAAAGATTTTGAAGTAACATTTCATAAATCTGGGGACACTTTTTCTAAAACGGAATGGGCGTCTATGGTTACTGGGATGATGGGAAATGAAAAATTTATCCAAGAATCTTCCCGATGTATTTATGAAAATGACGATGTCCTAGTAAGGCATGCGTTTATGTCCTACCCAGATGATAGCAGAGAAGCTGTCATGATGGTCGCCATGCTAAAAGATGGTAAAATCATCAGCATGGAAACTGGTGCAACTGCTTTAGATTAAATTTATTGGAGGCGAAACAGAAATGGCAATAGCTATGGCTCTCTCCGTTCATAAAAAAAATTAAGAGAAATGGAGAAGAGAGATGACTGTTAATTTAGGGCAAAAGACATTTAATTTTGGATTAAAAGTACCAGCAGAAAAGGCTGCAGAGGCTGAGGCTATAATAAGAGATCATGCAAAATGGATGCGTGAAACACACAGCTACGATAATAGCAAAATCCAGCTAGTACACTACTATGTCTCTAAGGCAGGCGAGATGGTAAATCCTGCCGCCCCTGAAGAGGGTACAACAGGAAATGTGCTATTCACTATCAATGAGGTATATGTCCAACCAGAGGGAATTGGTCAACATATGGAAGCAGGACAGCAATGGCCTCATTTCCAAAGCTTTATGGAAGTTCTTACAACATATGGCGATATTCTCGTGCTAAATGGAGACGTCATCGAGTCCCTGTAACCTAACTCACAGTAGGTTTTTTAAAAACCTTAAGGTGCAGGCATTACTGCGACTAGCTGCACATTATTTAAAAGGAAAGTAAATGGCCATTTTAGCGGTAGCGATTCCCATTTTGCCGGGAAAATTGGATGCTTGGAAAAGTGTAGTTCTCGACCAAATGACTGGAGAAAACAAGACCCATACAGATATGATTCGAAAGAATGCTGGTGTTCATGAACGTTCTTTCCTTCAAGAAACCCGTAACGGACACTTAGTGATTTTGACCTTCGAGGGAGCAGATCCTGTAGCTGGATGGGGAAAGATTATGGCTAACCTACCTCCAGAGTTTGCAACTGCTGCAATGGAGTTGCATGGTTTAGATGTGAATGCTCCACCACCACCTCTCCCTGAGTTGATATATGATAGCGAAGCGTAACGCACTAAACCATTTAATGAGATGAACTTTTTCTATTATGTCAAAAGCTTTTGTGAGTAAATAATTTCTATGATTGGAAGGTGTATAATGTCTAAAGGTTATGTAGTTGCTAACATAAGGGTCACGGACCAAGACAGGTTTCAAGAATTCTCTGGCATGGCAGGGCCAGCCATAAAAAAATATGGCGGTAGGGTGCTTGCTCGTGGTCCAGATGCTGACAGACTTGAAGGTGATGTCAGTGGCATCGTAATGATGATTGAATTTGAAAGTAAAGAAGCTGCAGATACATTTTATCATAGTGAAGAGTATCAGGCAGCAAAAGCTGTTAGAGAGGAATGTTCTGACACTGATTTCATGATTATAGAAGGCGTGTCTGATTAACCTTCAGCACTCAATCTTCCACACCCACTTACCCTATACTCAGTAGAAACTCTGTAGGCACATCATGTGACTTACATTTGGGTAGACCACAGGGTAGACCAAAGTGATGCACTTGACGTGTCGCATTGCAGGTGAGATTCTAAGGATAGCTTCAAGTACGGTGTAGGGTTGGTGCCTAGACAGAGAACTATCACTCTCTGCCAGCACCATTTACCCCCACATATCATGTGTTAACACAT
>JAACDT010000294.1 GCA_009936885.1 Alphaproteobacteria bacterium | reverse complement strand
TAAAAGGAAGAATATCATGCGATTTGAGCGGCTACTGACCCAAGAAAAAAAAGAATTATACGCAAACATCCCATTTCGGTCAGCAACCAGTGAAATTCGCAATCCAGATGGCACCATTGTTTTCTCAGCCGCGGATATAGAAGTACCAGAACAATATAGTCAGGTCGCAACGGACATTATCGCTCAGAAATATTTTCGCAAAGCTGGTGTGCCAGTGCGTCTAAAAACAATAGAAGAGGATAACGTTCCTTCTTGGTTATGGCGCTCACAGCCTGATATGGAGGCATTAAATTTACTCCCTGCCGATGAGAGATATACAGGCGAGACATCAGCAAAACAGGTTTTCCATAGACTAGCAGGAACATGGACTTATTGGGGCTGGAAGGGCGGTTATTTCAGCAGTGAAGCAGATGCAGAAATTTATTATCAGGAAATGACTGTAATGTTGGCACGGCAAATGGCTGCGCCGAACTCGCCACAATGGTTTAATACAGGCCTGAACTGGGCATATGGTATTGATGGCCCTAGTCAGGGGCATTTCTACGTAGATTTCGAAACAGGTAAAATGGTGCGCTCGAAAACATCGTATGAGCACCCACAACCGCATGCCTGTTTCATCCAGTCGGTAAATGACGATTTGGTAAATGAGGGCGGCATCATGGATTTATGGGTACGAGAAGCGCGCCTGTTTAAATATGGCTCTGGTACTGGATCAAACTTTTCTAAATTGCGCGGTATTGGAGAGAGCCTATCAGGCGGCGGCAGATCGTCAGGTTTAATGAGTTTTCTTAAAATTGGAGACAGGGCCGCAGGTGCCATAAAATCAGGTGGCACAACACGGCGTGCTGCCAAGATGGTTACAGTTGATATAGACCATCCAGATATTGAAGAATATATTGACTGGAAAGTAGTGGAAGAGCAAAAAGTTGCTGCACTAGTAACAGGCTCAAAAATCGCCAGCAAACATATGAGCGCTGTGATGAAGGCATGTGTTGAAGCAACAAATCTAGATGATACAGCACGCTACGATCCAAAACAAAATAATGAGCTTAAAAAAGCCATTATAGAAGCACGCAAAGTGATGCTTCCAGAAAATTATGTTCAACGCGTTATACAGTTTGCCCAACAAGGTTTTACTGAAATCGAGTTTAAGACATATGATACGGACTGGGACAGCGAAGCATATCTAACCGTTGCTGGTCAGAATTCCAACAATTCAGTGCGTGTTTCAAACGAGTTTTTAAAGGCCGTAGAACAGCAGGGCAAATGGTCGCTAATAGGTCGTACAAATGGCGCAATAATTAAAGAGGTGGATGCCTCTGAATTATGGGATAAAATAGCCTATGCTGCATGGGCCTGCGCCGACCCTGGCCTGCAATATGATACCACCATCAATGAATGGCATACCTGTCCACAAGGTGGCAGAATTAATGCCTCGAACCCATGTTCTGAATATATGTTTATTGACGATACTGCTTGTAACTTAGCCTCTTTAAACTTAATGCAGTTCAGACATGAAGATGGCAGTTTTGATATTAAAACCTTCGAACATGCTGCAAGAATTTGGACCCTAACACTGGAGATTTCAGTTACTATGGCGCAATTCCCATCAAAGGAAATTGCTCAGGGCTCTTATGATTATCGCACGCTAGGCCTTGGTTTTGCTAATATTGGCGGTATGTTAATGGCGGCTGGATACTCCTATGATAGTGAAGAGGCACGTGCCTTGTGTGGCGCTATTTCAGCGATAATGACTGGCAGATCTTATGCAACTTCAGCGGAAATAGCAAGCGAGCTAGGCGCATTTCCAAAATATAAAGCAAACGCAAAATCTATGATGCGTGTAATGGAAAATCACAAGAACGCCGCTCTTGGCAAGGCTGATGGATATAGCGAGTTAAGCGTGTTACCGGTACCGCTTGCCATCCAGAATTGCCCTGATAAAACCCTTACAGCCGCTGCTGCGGCTGCATGGGAAGATGCTGTTCGTCTTGGCCAAAAGCATGGATATCGTAATGCACAAGCAACGGTTATCGCGCCAACTGGAACAATTGGTCTTGTAATGGATTGTGATACAACGGGTATCGAGCCTGATTTTGCTATTGTGAAGTTCAAAAAGCTTGCTGGTGGAGGGTATTTCAAGATTATCAACCGGGTCGTACCTGAAGCACTTACACGCCTTGGCTACACAGAAAATCAAATAGAAGATGTCATCCGTTACGCAGTAGGACATGGTAGCCTTAAAGAATGTCAAGCCGTCTCTATATCTGCGCTTAAAGATAAAGGGTTTACAGAAGCTGTTCTTGAAAAGTTAGAAGCAAGTCTAGAAAACGCATTTGATATAAAATTTGCCTTTAATCATTATGCGCTTGGTCTAGAATTCTGCAAAGATACTCTAGGGTTCAGTGATGCACAATTAAACGACTTTTCATTTAATATGTTAGAGTCTCTTGGCTTTACTAAGGACGAAATAGATGCCGCAAACATCCATATTTGTGGCGCTATGACGGTAGAGGGTGCCCCGCATTTAAAAAAGAAACATTTGCCGATTTTTGATTGTGCAAACGTCTGTGGTCGAATTGGCGAGCGGTATTTATCTGTTGAAAGCCATATTACAATGATGGCCGCCGCGCAGCCGTTTATATCTGGTGCTATTTCAAAAACCATTAATATGCCTAATAATGCTTCTGTAGAGGATTGCGGAAAAGCCTATATGCAATCTTGGCGTCTTGGGCTTAAAGCAAACGCGCTTTATCGTGATGGCTCAAAACTCAGCCAGCCTCTATCATCATCTCTGGTAGATGAAGAGGATTTAGAAGAAGAACAAATCACATCAGTGCCACAAATTGTTGAAAAGATTGTTGAGCGTGTGATGCATATGCAAGAACGTGAAAAACTTCCTCAAAGACGCAAAGGTTATACCCAAAAAGCATCTGTTGGTGGTCACAAGGTTTATTTGCGAACAGGCGAATATCAGGATGGTCGTCTTGGTGAGATATTTATAGATATGCATAAAGAGGGCGCAGCATTCCGGTCATTAATGAATAATTTTGCTATTGCTGTATCGATAGGTCTTCAATATGGCGTTCCACTGGAAGAGTTTGTGGAAGCGTTCACTTTCACACGCTTTGAGCCGCAAGGCATGGTTACTGGAAATGATGCTATTACAATGTCTTCATCTATCCTTGATTATACCTTCAGGGAACTTGCTATTTCCTATCTGGATAGACATGATTTAGGACATGTGAATAAAGATGATTTAGATGCTGATACAATTGGCGGGGGCGAAGCACAATCAGAGCTTGTTGACAGGATGACTAGCCGTGGATTTATCCGCAAACAAGGATTAACAGTATACTCAAACAAAAACCAAACTGCTACCGCTATTGCTCAAGAGCCAACAGTTGCAACAAGCTTTCTTGCACCTGCACCAGAAGCAAATTTAGCAACCGAATCACGTATCCAAAACCCACAGCAAATGCCAACAAGCAATCACGAAATAGTAAGGCAGGCAAGAATGCAAGGCTATGAGGGTGAATCCTGCCCAGAATGCCAGAACTTCACACTTGTGCGTAACGGCACCTGCCTTAAATGTAATACCTGTGGTTCGACTACCGGTTGTAGCTAGTAGCAATTAAAATATACCAAACATTCAACTCGTTAATAAAATAGAATGTTTGGTATATCTCTTTGTGCCAATATATCGCTTAAAATAATTCACCATAGATATAATAGCTTACTTCGGATAAGACAGTATGAAATAGCCTTAAAACGTTTATTCTATAAGCATCGAAGGAGAGTTCACATGACGTCTGACATTCAAACTAAAATAGACGAACTTGGTATCAAGTTGGACAGCCCAGCTGTTCCGGCTGGTAATTATGTGCCGGTACTTGTTATTCATGATATGGTTTATGTATCGGGTCAACTCCCCCTTATTAATGGTGCTATTGAGGTAACTGGACAGGTTGGAAGCTCGGTGAGTATTAAAGACGCCCAAGAGCAGGCGCGGCAATGCGCTGTTGCGATATTGCGTCAAGTATCTACAGTGAGTGATAACCTTAAACAGGTGAAGCGTGTTGTAAAACTTGGCGGTTTTGTAACATCAGCATCTGAATTTACAGAACAACCAAAAGTGATTGATGCGGCATCAGAATTAATGGTGGCCTTGTTCGCAGATAATGGCAAACATACTAGATTTGCTGTAGGTGTTAGCGCTTTGCCGCTTGGAGCTGTTGTAGAAATAGATGCTATATTTCAGCTAAAATCCTGATAAGATAGTAACCCCCAACCAGCAATAATACGTGGCGCCTTATTTAAGATAGTTTTATGGATAATATACCAGAGAATTCTGTTTTCTCACTAAAGACATTAACATCTATAAATGACATTCCTTCTGAGCAATGGAATCGTCTGGATGCCACTGGCCACCCTTTTGTCATGCATGATTTTCTAGCAGCTCTTGAAGATAGCAATTGTGTTGGCGGAGATACTGGCTGGGATATATTGCACCTATGCGTGTATGATGAAGAGCATAATCTGCGCGGGGTTATGCCACATTATCTAAAATACCATTCCTATGGAGAGTATATTTTTGATCATAGCTGGGCAAATGCATATGAGCGTTCGGGCCAGGCATATTACCCAAAGTCACTTTCAGCAGTTCCATTTACCCCCGTGCCAGGCCCCCGTTTACTGACGCTAGAAGGTGATATACAGGCAAAGC
>JAACDT010000064.1 GCA_009936885.1 Alphaproteobacteria bacterium | reverse complement strand
GTTCAAATTGTCAGACTTCTGAGGCCACATGGGGTGGTTCTCGCCTATTATAATAAAAAACCAGTTCCAGAATCTGTGATGGATGCAGTTATGGGCTTCTTTTATTTGTATAGACTTTGTTTTGTATTTTTGTCACTATTTCTAGCTTTTACAGGACTGGATTTTACCACAGCGTTTTCAGGCGCAGCGACTGCCATCTCAAATGTTGGCCCAGGTCTGGGGGGCGTAATAGGACCAAATGGAAGCTTTAATCCGCTTCCTGATATGGCTAAATGGGCGATGTGTTTTGGCATGTTACTTGGACGTTTAGAACTTTTTACCGTTTTAGTTATGCTAAACCCACTTTTCTGGCGCAATTAGTTTTAAGAATCTTCAACGAAGTATCATTCCGTTAAGGTTTTCAATTTCTGACCTGAATTTTCTATCAAATCCCGCAAGCGCTGATAAAATAGTCTCATGAACAGCAACATCAAATTCTAACGCAGTAGATGATTCTGGGACAGTTGTAGAACTGATAGCACGCGCATCAAGGAAACCAGTCTGGCCAGTAATAGGTTGTAACCACATGATCTGACCTGCCAATTCAACTTCTATTTTACTCTGCTGATTATCTGTAAACTGCTCTGTAATCTTATCTGCCTGATAAATGTCTGTGATGACGATAGATGCCTTTCTTATATCTAGTGTCACCTCGCCAGACGAGCCCGCAGGCATCAATGTATTACCTGCCCAATCTGTTAAAATTGAGGATGGGTTCGGCGATATTAAATGCTCATAAAAGGGCTCTTCTCCAGGCATTTTCCAATTTTGAATAATAACGAGTTTTCTAGCGTTAATGGACAGCGGGACATAATCTGACGGCTGAAACGCTGTCACTTGAGGTTCGTTGTAAATCTTCTGACTACAGGCAGAGAAAAACAGAAAAATTGATATAATGATAATGCTCAGACGCATTTAATTTCTCCTTATTATGTCAAATATTCGATTTGAAAAAAATGACGTTGTAATCCTAGCTTATTACAGATTAGATTCAATGCACAATTCTCTTGTTAAGAATTATGTTTAATGGGTTTTTAAGTCAGCAGAGAAAACACGTCTTTTTTTACAAAATTCACAATCAACCACCAATTCACCATTTTCATCTACTAAATTTGGTAGCTCATCCTTGTTAATAGATCGAAGCATTATTTCTACTTTATCATTGCTACAACGACATTTATCTATAATGGCACGCGGTGGTTGAATATATACACCAAGCTCGTGAAATAATCTAAATAGAAGCGTTTCAAGCTCTAATTTTGGATTAAGCAATTCTTCCGAAGCAACAGACTGAGCAAATATATTAGCCTCCTGCCAAAACGCTTTCTCATGAGAAAGCAGCCCATCTTCTGACCCACCCCCATCTGCGATTTTTTGGATCATAAGCGTTGCTGCAACCCAAAATCCATCTCGCTTTTCTGTCATTGTGATAAATTGTGTGTGCACTTGTTCAGAATTCTTGAACCAAGAAATTACAGCATCAGAAACTGTCTTGCCAGATAGATCAACAATACCTTGATAGCGCTGATTAGGCCCGTTCGGCTCAATGGTAAAGGCCATATATCCGTCTCCCATAAGCAATGGCAGCGTGGTTTCTTGTGATAGCGGCATTGTCTCAAGAGTTTGAGCCTCTAATGCTGCATAGGCTCTCATATGTCCATTACTAGAAACATCACAGAATAAGGTTTTTAACGGGCCTTGCCCTTTTGCCTGTAATGTAATCACGCCATCAAGCTTAAAAGTGGTCGACAAACAGGACGTAACCACCATTGCTTCTGCCAAAATCGAGTTAACAGAATCTGGATAATTATGTCTGCCCAGAATATCGGTAACCGGCTTTACCAAGCGGCAAATTCTACCTCTTATTTTTGGCGTCTTATTAATTGGGCTTCCTGTTAAATAAAACGGCACAACAAAGCTGTTTGACGGTAAGTCTGAAAGCAGCGTTGTTGTTTTTAAAAAACCCGTATCGTTAGAAAATTCCATTTATGTATGCCATCGATATAATTACATAATTTTGAAGTCTCAGGCTTAAATGATAGTGTCGCCAAACAAATAGCACAAAATCGCTTTTTGGGCATAAAGTCTATTTTCTGCTTCGTCAAATACCCTGCTCCTAGAGCCATCAATTACTTCCGCTGTGACCTCATTACCCCTGATAGCGGGAAGACAATGCAAAAAAATGGCTTTGTTATCAGCGCATTTTAGCACCTCTTTATTTACTTGATAGGGTTTGAGGTCCTGCAATCTTGTTCCTGCCTCATCCCCCATCGATATCCATACATCGGTTACGAGAACATTTGCGTTAGCCGCT
>JAACDT010000063.1 GCA_009936885.1 Alphaproteobacteria bacterium | reverse complement strand
GTTTGGGTTTGGTTTTGACTGCTTTTATTTGAATAAATAACGATTTAAGCTGGTTATTTAAAAATGTGTCTATCTGTATGATGTTAAGTATCTTATAGTAGAATTATATAAAACAAGAACCGTTTTTTTAAAATGTGAGTAAGGGTGATGTGATGACAAATGATACTGTCTTGCTAGGTGGTTTGGGTGTATTGGTTTTAGGGGGGGTAATCTGGTTTGCAGCTCAAAGGTTAGTAGATAGCAATTTATCTGCTAGAGCAAAGCGGCTTTCTGTTTACCTTATAATTGTTGGTTTCGTTGTTATTGTTGTTATGGTTATGCGCTGGCATGCAGAAAACTATATAGCGAAAAGTCAGGCTGCAAATGAAATCAATACATCTCAGCATTTGAATTAAATCCAGAAGCTTATTCCATACTAAGTAATCTGGGCACTTTGGACATTTTGGACATTAAATTAGGATTAGATGAAACGAATTGCTATCATTGGTGCAAGCCACGCAGGCGTAAGCTGCGCTGATAAATTACGCCAATATGGTTTCAAGGGCGCCCTTATTCTAATTGACAGGCTGCCAGGTTTTCCAGTGCAAAGGCCGCCATTATCAAAAAAACTATTCCAATCCGACGATGCTGATTTTGCGGCGTTTTATTTGCGCTCAAAAGAATTCTTCACGCAAGAAAATATAGAACTTAGGACTAACAGCAATGTTACTTCTATAGACCAGAAAACAAAAACCATTTCATTGGAAGATGGTGATGATATAACATATGATATCTTAATTTTGGCGTTGGGCGCTGATGCAAAAATACCTAATTTTGTCAGCAAACAAGCAAGTAACATTTATGTATTAAGAGATACGCAAGATGCATTGAAGCTAAGAAAAACTGCTCTTAACAGTGATAAGGCAGTGATTATTGGGGGTGGTTTTATTGGACTTGAAGTTGCTTCATCCATGCGGAGGGCTGGTCTGACGGTAGATCTGGTTGAATTTGAGCCTAGATTACTTGCGCGCGTATCTTCGCCACAAATATCAGAATTTTTCAGATTACTCCACAATAAACAGGGTGTTTCATTCCATCTTGGAAAGGCAGTTACAGAAATCATCTATTCAGATAATGATCAGGCACGTTCTGTGAAATTGAGCTCTGGGGAGATTTTAGAGTGTGATGTGCTGGTTTTTGGAATTGGCGTTGCCCCTAACATAAATCTTGCCAAAAGTTTAGGGCTTTGCGTGGCAGACGGTGTTACGGTAGATAATACTTATTTGGCATCAGAGGATATCTATGTGATAGGGGACCTTGCTTTTTCCCAGAAAAGAACAAAA
Organism: Alphaproteobacteria bacterium; assembly: GCA_009936885.1. GTDB lineage: Bacteria > Pseudomonadota > Alphaproteobacteria > Puniceispirillales > Puniceispirillaceae > UBA5951. The sequence goes on along the minus strand of JAACDT010000063.1, from coordinate 2,620 downwards.
ACAAGAATTGAATCAGTGTATCATGCGCAGTTTAGCGCCGCTGTGGCAGCAGCTTCAATTACGGGCTCTAATATGCCAGAACAAGAAGCGTTTTGGTTTTGGTCTGACCAGTATGATGTGAAATTGCAGATAGCAGGGATTCTTCCAAAAACAAGTGAGGCGCAACAAATTCATAAGGAGGTGCGCTCAGGCAAGAAAAAGGGAAGTTTTTCTGTTTGGAGTTGGTATCAAGATAAACTTGTCTGTATTGAAGCGATAGGGGATCCACAATCCTATATGATTGGAAAAAGACTGCTTGAGCAAGATACTGATATATCCCCCGAAATGATTGCAGATGAAACGGTTTCCCTGAAACAGCTATTCGAAAAATTTGTGGCAAACGCAAGCTAATCTATTGGAAACCCAAAAAATATGAATAAAATCAGCTTTGGATATGCAAGTGCAACTTCAGGTGCGCTGATTTGGGGAATGGCTCCATTATATTATCGCTTATTAAACGAGTTTCCGCTTATGGAAGTTGTTGCACAGCGTGCATTCTGGTCGTGTGTTTTATTTATGGTTGTTTTTATCATTCAAAATCGGCTGTCAGAACTAAGACAGGCTCTAAATTCATTTAAAAAAGTTCTTTTATTTATTATTTGTTCTGCTTTGATAGGAACAAACTGGCTGTTATTTATATTCGCTATTAACTATGGACAGCTAATGCAGTCAGCACTCGGCTATTATATTTTTCCGCTACTTACGGCTGCAATGGGATATTATTTTTTAGGTGAACGCCTAGATAAATTGACCAAAATTGCGTTATTATTTGCTTTGGCTGCGGTTTTACTAAAGGGGACAAGTTTATCCAATTTTCCATGGATTGCGATAAGTATGGCTACAACTTTTGCTCTGTATGCAATTATCCGTAAACAATTGCCTGTTAAATCAGATACTGGAACGTTAATAGAGACAATAATGCTTGCGCCTATTGCTGTGATTTATTTTGGGTGGCGGGCGCAAAACGGAGCAGTATTATTTTTCGGGGCGGATCTTATGGGTCTAATGCTTGCCGTTTTTTGCGGATTATTCACTATTATACCGTTATACCTATTTCATCATGGAAATAAAATGTTGCCATTAGCGATTGCAGGATTGATTTTCTACCTCAATCCAACAAGTCAGCTCATTATTAGTATTATGCTCGGGGAACCTTTTAGTTTTATAGATATCAGCGTTTTTGTATTAATTTGGACAGGGTTATTAATACAATTCTCACCTATGTTTTTCAAAAGCCAATAAGGCAAATTAAAAAACTATATCCTATTAATAAAACGCAGTTTCTGGCACGGTATTAATCAGCAAGTTTTGCCGATATAATCTCATCAGGTTCACTTGGCGGCTGGCCAGTTGCTATATTGTACACCACATCCATCCCATCTGCCACCTGTCCCCAAACAGTATATTGTCCAGTTAGGTGAGAACACCCATCAAAACAGATAAAAAATTGCGAGTCTGCGCTATCAGGGTTTGCAGCTCTTGCCATTCCAACGGTGCCTTCACGATAGGGATAATCTGAAAATTCAGCTGAAAGCTTCTGTCCAGAACCGCCTGTTCCATTCCCATCTGGATCGCCTGTTTGCGCCATAAACCCTGGGATCACTCTATGAAATATTATCCCATCATAAAATCCAGATGCAACTAACTCTGATATACGTGCAACATGGTTTGGTGCGATTTCAGTTAGTAAATCAATTTTTATCTGTCCTGCGCTGGTATCTAGAATAAGTTGTGAATTTGCTTGTGCTTGCGTCATCGTAAATCCTGTTAAAAGAATATAAAATAAAAAAATTATGCGCATCAGATTAAGTCCATTTATAAATCTAAATCTTATTGCTAGAAATAGGGTTGTTAGCCTTTATTAGTCAAGCCTCGATTCTAAAAATCAGCTTAGCATAGTGCTTCTATTTGGCTATCTGATAAGCTATCAGGAACTATCACAACTGGAATTTTGCATCTTGCTGCGCCGCGACCTGTAATATAGTTAACAATAGGCCCAGCTGATTCGGACTTAGTATCTGCTCCAAGCACTAATTGACAGATTTGGTTTTCTTCTTCGATTAGCTGCAATATCTGGTCTGTGGTCTCACCCTCTCGAATAAAAACAAGCGGCGTTTTTCCAGTCAATCTATTCGCATAATCAGAATGTGTTTTAATGATTTCTTCGGCTTGTTCGCGCGCTTCTGCACGCATAAGAGCATTAACGCCTGCCCAATGACCAAACTCATTTGGAGTAATAACGTAAACAAGCGCAATGTTGGCATCTATAGATTTTGCGCGTTCGCACGCAAAGTGAAGTGCTTGATGGAGTTCTTCTGTCTCATCCACAACCACCAAAAAGAAACGGTTTTTTGTCTCGTCCTGCATAAAACACCTATTATTATATTCTTTGCCTAGTTTATCGAATTTTTATGAAAGATGCCAACTTGTTGTTATAATCAGGTTCACTAAAGGATTACGGTTTTGAAAAAACCGCCGCGGCCAGCCAGCCAGCAAAAACGGCAAAAGCAATAGCAAAAATACCATAAAAAATAGAATATTCATGCGCTAAATGATAAATTATAGCGCTAAAACCTGCCTT
>JAACDT010000062.1 GCA_009936885.1 Alphaproteobacteria bacterium | reverse complement strand
ATCATTGCGGTGATCAAAACCGCGCCAACACCCATTAAAATGCTAGGAAGATTACTGCCGGTATCATTGTAATCATAATGAGAGGCATCAGGAGGAGGTTTACATATGCCTATGTCAACATTTTGATTTGTCATTTGGCCAGAAAGAGGGGTGAAGTTATCCCCACCAGACAATGTCTGAGACTCAGATCCCGATAACGAATCAGTAAATGGGTCATTAGGCGGACCTGATGGTGGTTTAGGTGGCGACATTTAACGCATTTCCTCCTCTGGGCGAACCCCCATAATGTCTAAACCGGAAGCAATCGCAAACGCACAGCAACGAATCATGGAAATCCTTGCCATTGTAACATTTTTTTTATCATCAATAATAAATTTCAAATCTGGGCGCTCTTTACCAAGATTCCAGAGGCTGTGAAATGTTGATGCCAAATCCTGAAGATAAAAGGCAATACGATGTGGCTCATGATTTACCGCAGCGCTTTCTAAAACACGCGGAAAAGCGGATATTGTTTTTAAAAGAGCAATCTCAGCCGGGTCAACTATTAGGGTCATATCGGCATTAGCCAAATCCTCGTCACGAATTGACCCAAATATCTTACTTGCATTTCTGATAACCGAGAAAATTCGCGCATGAGCGTATTGAACATAGAAAACAGGATTATCACGACTTTGCTCTTGAACTTTCACAAAATCAAACTCTAGAGGTGCATCATTCTTGCGTGTCAGCATCATGAACCGAACGACATCTTTGCCGACTTCATCCACAACTTCCCTTAAAGTGATAAATTGCCCTGCCCGTTTTGACATTTTGACCGGCTCACCATCCCTCATAAGCTTTACCATCTGACAAATTTTTACATCTAGATTACCGGCCTCTGCTGTCACTGCAGTCACTGCAGATTTCATTCTTTTAATATAACCGGCATGGTCGGCGCCCCAGACATCAATCATTTGCTCGTAACCACGCTCAAATTTATCTAAGTGACAAGCAATGTCAGGTGCAAAATATGTCCAACTACCATCAGACTTTTTTAGCGCCCGATCGCTATCATCTCCAAATTCAGACGATTTAAAAAGTGTTTGCGGTGACGGCTCCCAATCTGGCGGTGGCGTTTTACCCTTAGGCGGCTCAAGCACACCTTCATAAATAAGCCCCATCTCATTTAGCCGATTGAGGCTCTTATCCACAGCGCCACTGTCATGTAAAGATTGTTCCGATAAAAACACATCATGGCGTACGCCTAATGCATCAAGGTCATCTCTAATCATCTCCATCATCATCGGCAACGCCTTAGACTTGGCGACCGCAACCTGTTCCGCCTCAGGCTTTTCCAATAAAGCCGCACCATATTCTGTTGCGAGCGCCTGACCGACGACAATCAAATAATCCCCAGGATATAGGCCTTCAGGAATATCTCCAATATCCTCGCCAAGAGCTTCGCGCATACGGATTAAGGCTGAACGCGCCAGCGTGTCTATCTGACTACCTGCATCGTTGATGTAATACTCTCGTGTAACTTGATAATTTGCACGCTCCAACAAACGCGCCAAAGCATCACCAACAACAGCCCCACGCGCATGACCTACATGCATCGGGCCAGTCGGATTGGCAGACACATATTCAACATTAACCTTTTTATCTGCACCAATATCACTGTTTCCATATGCCTTAGCTGCTCTCAACACATGCGCGACCTGCCCCTGCCATACAGATGGCGCCAATGAGAGATTTATGAAACCAGGCCCTGCAATATCAATGGAGGCAATCTCTTCATCTTCAGAGAGTAAATCGGCAATTTTACCGGCCAAGTCATGCGGTTGTAGTTCAGAAAACTTGCCAAGCACCATAGCGGCATTGGTCGCCATATCACCATGTGACTCTTCCCGCGGCGGCTCAACTGAAATACGAGACAAATCAGCACCATCTGCAATGACACCCTGCTTCATAAGTTCACGGATGCTCTTTTCAATTCGGGCTCTAAAGTCAGCAAAAATATTCATCATTCTACCTGTAATTATGCTCTGACAGATTAAAAAGTGTTTTGTGTTCTTCCAAAGCAAATCTGTCTGT
>JAACDT010000293.1 GCA_009936885.1 Alphaproteobacteria bacterium | reverse complement strand
TGGGCAGTTATAGCAGAAGCAAATAGATATGTTGATAAACAAGCTCCGTGGGCTTTGAAAAAAACAGAGACTAGCAGAATGTCAGATGTTCTTGGAGTGCTTGTTGAGGTTATTAGAGGCGTGAGTTTGCTAACTCAGCCATTTATGCCTGACGCATCTGCTAAGTTATTAGATCAAATAAAAGTCAATTCAGACGAAAGACAATTTACGTCTCTAAAAGATATGAATTCTCTTGCGGGGCGTATTATAGATAAACCAGAAGGTGTGTTTCCTCGTTATCAGTTACTGGAGGATGCCTAAATGCAAGCGCCTTTGCCAATAGTCGATTCTCATGCTCATCTCGATTATCCAAAGATAGTTGATCAATTAGATGAGGTTATTAAACGCGCTAGTGATGCTGGTGTGGAAAAGATAATTTCTATCGGCGTCAAATTAAGCAAATCATCTAATGTGCAGTCTATTGCTGAGAAGTATAAGAATGTCTTTTTTTCAGCTGGTATACATCCACATGAGGCATCATCAGAGCTGGATGCCTGTAATTTGGACGCCATTATAAAAGCAGCGACACATCCTAAATGCGTTGCAATTGGCGAGGCTGGGCTTGATTATTTTTACGATCATGCGCCGCGTGAAGTGCAACAAGATAGCTTTAGGGTGCAGATAGAGGCAGCCAGGCAATTAAATGTGCCGATAATTGTTCACTCGCGTGATGCAGATGAAGATATGGCACATATTATTGAAGAAGAATATCAAAAGGCTCCCTTTAAGGGGGTGCTACATTGCTTTAGCTCTGGAGAAGCACTAGCGATGAGAGCGATCAATATCGGATTTTTCATAAGCTTCTCTGGTATCTTAACCTTCCCAAAATCTACCCAATTGCGTGAGATAGCATCCAAAATTCCGCTAGATCGTGTTTTGGTTGAAACAGATGCTCCTTTTCTTGCACCTACGCCGTTCAGGGGAAAGACAAATGAGCCAGCCTATACTGTTTACACTCTTAAAATACTTAGTGAAGCCCTCTCAAAGCCTGTTGATGAAATGGCTAAGCTAACTTATGAAAATACACATCGTTTATTCTCCAAAATAGGAGAATTTGAATGAAAATAACGATTTTGGGTTGTGGAACTTCTGTTGGAATTCCCGCATTAGGACGGGCAGGGTGGGGGAGCTGTGATCCCAATAATCCTAAAAATAGACGGCAGCGTTGCGCTATTCTTGTTCAAACGGATAATACAACAATTTTAGTCGATGCTGGACCCGATATAAGAAATCAATTATTACCATTAAATATCAGAAAGTTAGATGCCGTTCTTATTACGCATACTCATTCTGATCATGTTGCTGGAATGGATGATTTGCGGGTTTTTTATTGGCCGGATGAGAAAAAAATAAATCTGTTTGGCTCTAGTGAACATGGTCAGTCTATAACAGATAGATTTCCATACCTATTTAATAAAGCACCTTCCTCACCAAGTTATTTTCAACCACCGTTAGAATGGAATACAATTCAAACGGATGAGACATTCACCATTGGTGATATTGAAATAAGAACGCTATATCAAAAACATGGGAACGGTTTTTCGCTTGGCTTTGTGTTTAATGGCAGGATTGCCTATTCAACTGATGTAAGCGAGTTAGATGATACCTATCTGAATTCCATTGCAAATATACCTATTTGGATTGTTGAAACATTGAGAGAGGCACCGCATTCTGCCCATGCTCATTTTGATCTTACATTTTCATGGATTAATAAAGTAAAACCAGAACGCTCTTATCTTACGCATCTTGGTCTAGAATCAGATTATGAAGCGCTTATGTCTATTTGTCCTGCTAATGTAGAGCCCAGTTTTGATGGGCTGGTGCTTCAGGTTGAATAGAGTGTCGCCAATTGGTTTATTTAAACAATCAAAATATTACATAATATATATTATGCGACAAAAAGATCGTAATAGGTGTGAAAACTAAAAACAGAATAATTAATTTAAAATAATATCTTATTTTATTTCATTTCATTTCATAGAGTTGAATGCCGTTCTATTCTTTTATTTTTGAGAAAACCTTAATAATCATTTATTGCCACCAAACATTTTTTACTCCCCTACTCTATAATTTACATAGAGTTAAAATCAAAAATGAACGGATTAACTTAGGCTAAAATAATAACTAAGAATCATAAAATTTCTTCACTAATTATTTTTTATCTTTTCTGTTTCCGATAATCTTATTTTCGAGATGATTATTCCAGCTAGAGTTATTAATAAAATTCCTGCCCATTCGAATATTCCCAGAGTTTGCGACCATAATATCCAGCCCCAAAAAGCAGCAAATATCAAAAAGAAATATTCGTAAATTGATAATATGCTGGCCTCTATTTTTTGATAAGCAT
>JAACDT010000292.1 GCA_009936885.1 Alphaproteobacteria bacterium | reverse complement strand
ATGGCGGCTAGATCATCAATATTTTCAAGGCATAAATCATTCCATTTACGCAAGATAGCTGAGCGCTCTTTGGCGGTAGTTGCTGCCCAGCTATGGCGAGCCATTTCTGCTGCGTCAATTGCGCGCAAAATATCATCTGCACCACAATCAGCTACTTCAGCAATAATGTCACCCGTAGCAGGATTTGTTACAGCAAATGTCTTGCCGTTTGGCGCAGCTGTAAATACGCCATCAATAAACGCATTGGTCTGTAGCAGAGTTGGGTCGTTCAAAGAAAGTGAAGCCGACATTATAGCAATCTCCAAAAATAAGGTAAGAAGACGGCCTTATAGCAAAAAGCCTCTAGGCCGTTATTGTCTGGATATGTCGTGCTCACAGCAGATTAGATGGCAGACATATGGCATTCGAGTGCTGTGAAGACTAGTATTCTGCATATGAGACAAACAATAATAGAGCGCCGAAATTAAGCCTGCTATGAGGTTCACTTTCGGCGCTACAATGATGTTATTTCATTCGTGAGGCAACATTTTCCCAATTAACAAGATTATCTAGGAAGTTAGCAAGATAAGCCGGCCGCTTATTGCGGAAATCAATGTAATAGGAATGTTCCCATACATCACAGCCAAGCAACGCATTTTCACCAAAACAAAGCGGGTTTACGCCGTTTTCAGTTTTGGTCACGCTGAGTTCGCCATCTGCCTTTTGTACAAGCCAGCACCAACCTGAACCAAACTGCCCAATGCCAGCTACAGTAAAGGCTTCTTTGAAACCGTCTACAGAACCGAATTGCTCTGAGAGCGCTGATTCTAGCTCGGACGGCATAGCTCTGCCTGTTGGCCCCATCATTTCCCAGAATTGGATATGGTTCCAATGCTGTGACGCATTATTGAACACACCATTTTGAGCAACGGCACCAGAGTCGTATGTGCCAATAATGATCTCCTCAAGAGATTTATCTTCCCACTGTGTCCCTGCAATCAACTTATTGCCGTTATCTACATAGGCCTTGTGATGCAAATCATGGTGAAATTCTAATGTTTCTTTACTCATGCCTGAGGTTTCTAACGCATCATAGGCATAAGGCAAATTTGGTAAATCAAATGCCATTGTCATGTCTCCCTCTTAAAACTTTTTAGTGGATGCTATAGTGAGATAGCAGAAAAAATAGTCAAAGTGTTTTCAGGGTCATTGCCCTAAGATTACTTATGCGACCTGTAACGCTCTAGATGAAAATCATAGATCAGTCGCACGATTTAGAATATAGGCTAAAATGTTGAATCTTAATACTCTAAAGTGAATATCAGCTCCGTTTCTGAGTAGCAGAAAACCTATGCAATGATAGGCTATTTAGTATTGCACATAGTTAGTTGGACTGGTGTCAGAAGGAAGTCGGATAAAAACGTTAATTGTAGTATTATGTCGTGGCGTTCAGGCCTTTTTATCAAGGCCTTGTTTTTGCCCTAAAACTGACTAATTTCTGCCCCTCTTTTTATTCTATAAGCAATGCTGTGATAAAGCATATGGGTCTGTATGCAACAGATTCGCCAAGATTAACGCGAAAGATGTTATTATGATTGCTCTTTTTGTAAGCCTTGCATTCGTTGCTGGGATCTCATCAGATGAATATAAAGAATATGCCCAGCATTCAAATGGGAACAGTGACTATAGGTTAGCTTTTGTTGAGCAGTGCGACACAGGTGAACATAGCTCAGGCTATGCCATAGCGCCGTTAAAATTTATTATGTTCAAGCAAAAAAATCATGACGGCACAATAGGCTCTGTTTGCACCGAGTAAGGTGAAACGAAAATCTAGAGCTTACGCCGCGCCATGGTTGAGACGCGCAGACGCAAAGCATTCAGCCTGATAAAGCCATGAGCATCATGATGATCATAATCAGCAGCACCCTCTTCAAACGTTACCAATTCTTCTGAATAGAGAGAATTGGGTGAGGTGCGGCTTGTGATCATAATGTTACCCTTATAGAGCTTGGCGCGAACTTCGCCATTCACCATGTCTTGGCTTGCATCAATAGCGGCCTGTAGCATTGTACGTTCAGGCGAGAACCAGAATCCATTATAAATTATTTTTGCATAACGGGGCATTAACTCATCTTTAAGATGGGCGGCTTCTCTATCAAGAGTGATACTTTCCATTGCACGGCGCATCGCAAGCAGGATAGTGCCACCCGGCGTTTCATAAATGCCGCGTGATTTCATCCCAACAAAGCGATTTTCAACAAGGTCAAGACGCCCAATGCCGTTCATACCGCCGAGCCGGTTTAACTCGGTTAGCAAGGTTGCGGGCGACAGTGCTGTTCCGTTCAGAGCAACAGGATTGCCGCTGTTAAAGGTCAGCGATATTTCGGTTGCCGTATCAGGAGCATCTTCTGGGGCTACTGTGCGCGAGAAAACATATTCTTCGGCCGCAACAGCCGGATCTTCTAATACTTTACCCTCTGCTGAGATATGCAGCAGATTAGCATCTACACTAAATGGCGCTTCGCCGCGTTTATCCATT
>JAACDT010000291.1 GCA_009936885.1 Alphaproteobacteria bacterium | reverse complement strand
TAACAGGTTGGAAAAATAAAGAGCTGTTTTTCATTAAGGAATCTTCAAGAATTATTCGGGTAGTTTCCACTGGAAAAAATGAAGATGGCAAAAAAATAGTAACCATCTCTGACGCCGTTACAAATGAGAAGCTAGGAACACTTCTCCGTAAAGACGTAAAGCAGATAAAGCCTAATAGCGGCGTGCGCGCTAAAATAGCCAGTGCGCTTGTCCCTGTTTTGCTGGCAAGTGAGAATATACAAGACAGACAAGAAGGTCTTGATACGTTAAGTAGAGATATCAAATCGTCACATCTGGAGCCGCTGAAAAATGCGATAGCCGCTGAACGCAACGAGAAACTTAAAACACGAATGGAGCAGGCCTATATTTATGCTTCTATTACCCATGGAAAAAATGAAGATGAAATTGAAAATGCAATATTTAGCCTGCGCGATAATTTATCGCTTGAAGCAAGGGCAGCATTAAACCCCCTATTATCGAGTAAGGTGCAGGTCGACAAGCAGCCAGACAGCAGTGCGAATGTTGCTAGAATTATCATACCAGACGTTACTGTGAAAAATGCAGATGGTAGTGCTGGTAGGCGCAATTTTCTCTCATCTGAAAAGCCTGAGTTAACCCTTTTATCAGCCTATCAGATGTTAGTTAATAAAGGATATGCAAAACCATTAATTACACCTCAGATGCGCGATGAGAGCCTTACCAGCCATATTATTGATGGCAGGGTAGGAGAATTCCCGGTAAGTGAGCTGAATACAGAAGAGGCACGAGATATGGCTTATGCCTTCCTTGCCAGTGAGAAAAACCTGCCAGTTTTAATAAATGCTCAAACTATAGAGTTGGCGGTTGCGGGACATGTTTTTTATGCTGTGTATGATAATCCATCGAAGCGGATTACCAATGCAGCAAGCGAGGTTTTATCTGTTATTAACGGCAAGGTGTTAATATTTAAATTGCTAGATCTTGCGCTTGATGGGCTAAGTCTTGCCTCCATTTATTTTTTAGCGGCAATTGGTCTTGCCATTACATTTGGCGTGATGCGGGTTATTAATATGGCGCATGGCGAATTTATTATGATGGGAGCCTATACCGGATACGTAATACAGCTGCTTATCCCCAGCTATACAGTTTCTATTTTATTGGCGATACCAGCGGCATTTTGTGTGACATTTTTTGCAGGCGTATTACTGGAGAGAGTGGTTATACGACACTTATATAAGCGCCCACTTGAAACATTATTAGCGACTTTTGGGATAAGCATTGCCCTTCAGCAGATTGCTAAGAATATTTTTGGAACACAAGCAAGGCCGCTAACCTCACCATCATGGCTTGATGGGGCTTTTGTTTTTAATGATGTACTAGCGATAAGCAACATAAGAATAGCCATTTTTGTTCTAGGTTTGTTGTTTTTGGTTCTTTTATTATATGTAATGAGACGCACGCGGTTTGGCCTAGAAACACGGGCTGTAACCCAAAACCCTGCCATGGCTGCAAGCATGGGCATAAATCCCGAGCGTATAAATATGCTCACATTTGGATTTGGCTCTGGCATTGCTGGAATCGCCGGCGTTGCGATAGGTTTGTTCTCTAAGGTTACTTCTGAGCTTGGATCTGATTATATCGTGCAGAGTTTCATGACAGTGGTTGTCGGCGGTGTTGGAAATATCTGGGGGACGCTTGCAGGAGCAGCAATGATAGGCTCATTGCAGAAGGGCATCGAATGGTTCAACCCTTCTAATACCCTAGCGGCTCAGACCTATATGATCATATTTATTATTTTGTTTATTCAATTTAAGCCAAGAGGGATTTTCGCCCTTAAAGGCAGAGCAGCGGAGGATTGAGAAAATGGAAAATACGCTATTTATTAAATTCCTAATCAGAAACCCCGCTGTTCTTATATTTCTTGGATTACTTGCTATGTTTACAATCCTGGTAGTGGTTCTTGCTGAGGGGTTTGGCATCGGGATTATTTCAACAAGCTTTGTTAAAACACTTGGTAAAACCATGTGTTTATGTATTGTTGCCATTGCCATGGATTTAGTCTGGGGATATTGTGGCATATTATCTCTTGGCCATTTCGCGTTTTTTGCTCTTGGCGGCTACATGATAGGAATGTGGCTTATGTTCGCAAGAACAAAGCTAATTGTTCTGGAAGCCGCCCAAAATATTGCGCTGCCTTTGACGAATGCGGAAATTAGCGAAGCAGTTGGAACACAGATATTCGGGGTTGTTGGCGGTGCTGAAATACCATTCATTTGGGTGTTTGCAGATAATTTTTGGGTGCAATTATCGATGGTGGTCATTATCCCTGGTATGTTAGCCCTGATATTTGGCTGGCTTGCTTTTCGCTCCAGAGTTAATGGCGTTTATTTATCAATTTTGACACAGGCAATGACACTCGCGCTGTCTTTGTATTTATTCCAGAATGATAGCGGTTTGAGAGGGAATAATGGTCTTTCAGGATTGCAGAATCTCCCCAGTATGGATGATATATCCCAAGCTTATATCTCTATCTGGTTTTTTATAGCGAGTGCTCTTGCACTGGGGATTATCTATTTGCTGAGTTACCTTTTTGTGTCTAGCAAACTTGGTAATATCATACGTGGTATCCGCGATCATGAAGCGCGAATACGCTTTC
>JAACDT010000061.1 GCA_009936885.1 Alphaproteobacteria bacterium | reverse complement strand
GGGGCGATAGCACTTGATTATCTATTTAAAGCGAATGTTAGGCCTACGCTTGGCAAACTCACTTTAGTGTTTGTAAATCACCTTGCTTATGCAAATTTTGACCCAGAAAACCCCGGGTTGTCCAGATTTGTCGATGAAGATTTTAACAGAGTATGGACCGAAGATCGACTTGAAGGATTAGAAGTTACAGCGGAGCTGCGCCGGGCACGGGAGTTACGACCAGTTTTTGATACAGTAGATTTGTTATTAGACATCCATTCAATGGGTACTTATTCCAAACCGTTGATGATTTGTAATGGATTAACAAAAGAGAGGGAATTTACTGTAGATGTGAATTTTCCAGCACACATTATGTGTGGTTCAGGCCATATAATTGGGAAAAGGCTGATAGAATACACACCTTTCAATGATGATAAGAATAAGAAGGTTGCTTTGTTAGTTGAAGCAGGCCAGCACTGGGCTGCGGGAACTGAAATTGCCGCATTAGATACAGCGCTTCACTTTTTGCGTGCGAGCGGAATAGTGGGCCTTGAGTTTGTTGATGACCACTTGTCAGAGCAGGGAAGGAAACCAGCGACTGCAGAAATGTGGGATGTAACGGATGGCATCACGGCAGTTACTGATAATTTTCAATTTGTGGAGGCATTTGTTGGGATGGAGATCATTTCTGATGCAGGTACGGTTATCGCTAATGATGGTGATCTAGAAATTAAAACACCCTATAATGATTGCCTTTTAATGATGCCGAATCACCGTCCAGGGGCAGGGGTCCGAAAACTCAGACTGTGCAGAAGGGCTTGAGGGGCTGCCGTAACGCTTTGTACATTATGGTTGAATTACAAAAGATAAATGGAGGTCGAGGATGGCTAAAGGATTACTCATAGCATCTTTTGATTATACAGATGCCCACGAAGATGAATTCCATGATTGGTATGATTTAGAACACATTCCCGAACGGAAGGCAGTCCCGGGTTTTGGTAGTTGTGAGCGATGGATAGGTGTGGAAAATTCCAAACAGGCGATAGCGACCTATGATTTGGACACAATCGAGGTTTTGAGAGGTCGAGCCTATAATGCTATCGCCTATGATAATTTATCTCCTTGGTCAAAAAGGGTCACAGCAAAATGCAAGCGCATTCTTCGTTTTGAAGGGACACAAATTCTACCGGGGGAAGAACCCGCCCCTGATAAAGCTGGTGGTCTTTTGATGGTGGCAATAAACGTCACTGATGAAAACGAGAATGATTTTAATTCATGGTACACCGAAGAACACATACCTTCGCTATTAGCGGTTCCTGGAGTTCTTTCCGCGAGGCGTTATAAATCCAATCCAGGCACTCATCGATATGTTGCTATTTATCATCTGACAAAACCCGACGTTACAAAGACCGACGCTTGGTCAAGCGCAATTGATACACCCTGGAGCTCACGAATTAGGCCACATTTTCAAGATAGAATCAGAATTTTAGCTAAAAAATATGAACGCGCCATTTGATTTTCAAATGAAGATCTGATTGCCGGTAATGGAGCACTTGTGGATAGCAATAGTATTAGTCGCGGCAGCATTGCAAACTGCAAGGAATGCGGGGCAAAAGTATCTTGGTGGACATTTATCTGCGCTTTCAGCTACTTGGATACGCTTTGTTTTCGGGTTACCATTCGCGCTTCTTTATTTATCTATCGTAACAGACTTTTCATCATTTAAACTTGATATACTCAATCAAAACTTCTTATTGCCGTGCGCGTTAGCCGCACTATGTCAGCTGTCTGGAACTGCTTTTCTTATTCTTTTGTTTAGGCTCAGAAACTTTGCAATCGGATCGACTTATGTCAGAACAGAGGTGGTGATTGCAGCGTTTATCGGGACGTTTTTCTTTGATGAATTTGTATCGCCTATTGGTTGGGTTTCAATATTTATTTCAGTATCAGGTGTAGTCATTATCAGTGTTGTTAAATTCAATATTGGAACGCGAAATTCGCTCAAAAACTTTTTTGATGTTTCGGCTGGGATTGGCTTGCTAAGTGGATTAGGCTTTGCTCTTGGTTCGTTTTTTATTCGGGAAGCCAGCCTATCGTTTAAAGATGATAACTTCTTATTGACTGCCGCAATTACATTGGTTGTTGTAATCAGTTTTCAAACAATTGGGCTGGGTTTTTATATTTTAATAAAACAGCCAGGGCAATTTCATGCGATTTTAAAATTTTGGCGCCCTTGCGTATTTGTCGGCTTTACGAGCGCAGTCGGTTCGATAGGCTGGTTTACGGCTATGACCATACAACGGATAGCATATGTTAAGGCATTAGCGCAGATCGAATTTATATTCGCTCTATTACTATCAATTCTTTTATTTGGTGAGAAACCAACAAGACAGGAACTCGTAGGCATGTCTTTAGTAACAATTGGCATCGTAGTCTTGGTATTATTTGCGAAATAATAGAAATAGTATTGAATTTTTCTTATTTTTATCGTGAACTGAGCCCATCTAAATCTAAGAGGTTTCAATGGCCAACAGTAATGATAACAACGAACGTGAACTCAGATGGATGGAAACTCCAAAAGGTAGAGCAATAATTAATGCTGTTTCCTTGACCGTTTTATTGATGATTACCCAGCATTTTGGTTATATTGTTCCGGGTCCTCCTGTCACACTTGAGAATTTTATTCTGTACGCGGGTTATGGTATTGCCGTCGGCTTGTTGATGTATGTCTGGACAGATTTTCGAATAAAACGTCAGCGAAAAAAAAGAGAAGCTTTGAGGAACTTGGAGCAAAACTCGAATACTAAGAACGAGGATAATTGATCATTATTCATGTATAGGAGTTGTCAATGATAAGCGATAAGGATGCAAAATTTTATCATGAAAACGGATATATCGTCGTGGACGATGTATACAGTATGGCCGAAGTGGAGGCCATGCGAGCCGTTGTCGAAGAACTAGTAGAAAAATCACGGGAAGTGAGTGATCATAATGATATTTATGACTTAGAGCCTGCGCATTGCCCGGAAAACCCGAGGGTAAGACGGATCAAGGAGCCATTCAAAGTCCACCCCCTCTACCGAGAGATGGTGGAGCATCCCAATATCATATCAATCATGAACAAGCTCATAGGTGTTAATCAGCGATTACACGGCGGCAAGATCAATATTAAAGCGGCTTCATTCGGGTCGCCCGTAGAATGGCATCAGGATTGGGCATTCTATCCGCATACAAATGACGATGTATTAGCGATAGGGGTGATGCTTGACGATATGACTGAAGAAAATGGCCCTTTGTTGATAATGCCAGGATCTCATAAAGGGCCAACATACGATCATCACGCTGACGGTTCTTTTGCAGGTGCAATAAATCCTAATGATTGTCCATTAGACTTTTCAAAAGCAGCCCGTGTAACTGGTAAAGCTGGCGCATGTAGCTTTCACCATGTTCGTGCTGTTCATGGGTCTGAGCAAAATCTATCGGGCAAAGACAGGATTCTCCTATTATATCAAGT
>JAACDT010000060.1 GCA_009936885.1 Alphaproteobacteria bacterium | reverse complement strand
TTGGAAATAATGCCAAAAAGGCATCAACAACCACTGAATATAAAAAGGCTGTTGTTCAAAATATTGACGAATCTATTAAAAAACTTAAATAAAATTGATCTTTTCGCACGTAATTCCACGAATTATTAAAGTTTACTCGTTATTCGTATCAACACAGAAAAAAATTCTTAAATCTCTTGAGCATTTTGTTTAGGGCGCTGGCCTATTTGCGCATTTTGAATGTTTTACTTTTGATGATTTAAGATTTTATTGGGTATTTATAATGGATGAAACGTTACAGATTGCCACAGTAGTTTGGTATAATCCAAAAAGGGTATGAATTTGTTACAATTGGTGACTCAGAAATATTTTTGCATCGTTCAGCATTAGAACGTTTCGGTTTATCAACAATTTATTCGACTGATAAACTCCATCTTACGGTAACATCCAATCAACATGGTGACTTTGTTAAAGAGATTATGTCCATAGAGCGGGCTAAATCTGATAAGACTCCATCAGACTCAGAACCATTAGAAGATGAGGTTCGCGGTAGTGTTAAGCTCTTTAACACCGCAAAAGGATATGGTTTTGCAGATGTGGGCGACGAAGAAGAAGATGTCTTTGTGCATCTAAAAACACTATGCAATTTCGGGATTTATCAACTAAATTAGGGCCAGAAGTTATTTTTTAAAATAACAGATGATGGTCGCAGGCCTCAGGCCTCTGAGATTCGGCTTCTGAATTTTGAAAATTAGAAACCTGAATAACAAGGGTTCCCTAATTAGTAAGGTTTTTAGGACAAGAAATTATCGCTAGACAGTCTCTTGTTATTTTGTGATTGTAACGACACTCATATCTTGTCCCAAATTAGGTTCTTATTGTGTCTATTCAAACAGCCGACTCGCCAAAAGTAAATTGGATTATTGTTCTTATATCAAGTGGAATTATCATTTCAATCGGAATGGGTGTTCGGCAAAGTTTCGGTATATTTCTGCAACCGATAAGCGACGTACTCGGAGAGGGAAGAACTTTATTCTCACTCGCCATAGCGCTTCAAAATTTAGCTTGGGGACTTGCAGCACCTATATTTGGCGCGATTGCTGATAAATATGGTCCTGCGCGCGTTTGCATGGCAGGCGGGCTTTTCTACATGACAGGTTTGCTTTTGATGGCTGGTTTTATGAGTCCTTCAACTCTGATAGTTGGGCAGCTTTTAATCGGAATGGCACTCGCAAGTGCTGGAATGTCTGTTGCTTTGGGGGCCGTTGCTAAAGTTGCACCAAAAGAAAAAATAGGCATCGCGCTCGGATTGGTCACAGCAATCGGATCGTTTGGTCAGTTTATGATGCTACCATTCAGCCAAGCACTGCTTTCTAACTTTGGATGGCAAATAGCCTATATGGCACTTGCTGCTTGTGTTGCTGTTGTTACAATTTTTTCACTAGGTTTACGCATACCCAAAGGGCAACGTGCGTCAACAGCTGACCTTGCAAAAACAATTACTGCAAAACAGGCGCTCTCAACTGCCTTTAAAGATAGAAATTATCTATTACTAACAACCGGTTTTTTCGTATGTGGATTGCATGTTGCGTTCATCGCAACTCATCTTCCAACTTACATAACAGATATTGGACTTACCCCTACAACAGGCAGCTGGGCACTTGCGCTCGTTGGTTTGTTTAACATAATCGGCTCCTTTACAGCTGGATATTTAGGCGGAAAATATTCAAAAAAGAACCTCCTTGCTGGTATTTATGTTCTTCGCTCGCTCGTCATTGCTTTGTTTGTGTTTATGCCCCCTTCCATTGCTATGGCCTTGTTTTTTGGCGCTGCCATAGGGTTATTGTGGCTTGGAACAATCCCGCTTACAAGCGGACTTGTTATGGTATTTTTCGGGGCTAAACATGTAACGATGTTGTATGGAATTGTATTCCTATCGCATCAGATAGGCTCTTTCTTTGGTGCTTGGTATGCAGGTTATGTCTACGATGTATCTGGCAGCTACCAGACTATGTGGAGTATTGCAATCGCCGCTGGGCTTTTTGCAGGAGCGGTTAATTTCTCTATTCGAATACCAAGTCCAAAAGCGACAGCTGTCGCGTGACCAAAGGCATCACAATAATGGATAAAAAACAATACAGATAAACCTGCTTAATCATCAAGCGATGCTAAGTATTTTTCAGCATCCAGCGCCGCCATACAACCCATCCCAGCAGCCGTCACAGCCTGACGATATATCTTATCAACACAGTCTCCAGCGGCAAAAACACCGGTTTGCGACGTTAGGGTTGTCCCAGATTTCACCAGAATATACCCTTCATTATCCAGATCGAGGATATCTTGAAATGGCTTGGTTGCAGGGTCATGCCCAATCGCAACAAACACACCATGTGCACTAATCTGCTTTTCAGAATCATCAGTAGTAGATTTTAGGCTTACCGCGGTTACGCCAGTATCGTCCCCCAGAATTTCTGTAATATTATAATTCCATTCAATAGAAACATTTGGCTGCTTAAAAAGACGTTCTTGCAATATTTGTTCTGCACGAAGACTATCGCGGCGATGAATAAGTGTTACTGACTTACATAAGTTTGATAGGTACAGTGCTTCCTCTACTGCCGTATTACCGCCTCCAACAACCAAAACATCACGCTCTTTGTAAAAAAATCCGTCACAGGTTGCGCATGCAGACACACCTCTGCCATTAAAGGTATTTTCACTCTCAAGCCCCAGCCAGCGAGCTTGTGCGCCTGTTGCAATTACAATCGTATCAGCTGTCATCGTATCACCCCCGTCAAGCTTGACCCGCATGGGGTGTGTATCGGTTTCGATGGAGGTTGCAATATCATATATCACGCGTGTGCCAACATTCTCGGACTGCTGTTGCATTTCTTGCATAAGCCAGGGACCTTGAACAACCTCTGCGAAACCAGGGTAGTTTTCAACATCGGTGGTTATCGTAAGCTGTCCCCCTGGTTGCAAGCCTGCCAGCACAACTGGCGATAAATTTGCCCTAGCTGCATATATCGCTGCTGTAAATCCAGCGGCGCCTGCGCCAATAATTATCATTTTTTCATGTGAATTTGTCATAATATAGTATCTTATAAATTCGTTCTGAATATATTTCAAAACACTAGAGAGAGGGATAAATTTATTGCCATGGTAACTATAAGATGTAATTGCTTCAAGCAAAGTTTGACTAAAGTTGGAACTTTATCAGCTGTTTTAACCTCCCTCATTCTATTTTCTTTTAGTTCTGCAAACGCATGCATCAACCCTCTCAAAGGAAAGGCTATTCAAGGTGGCTTGATAATCTTTAAAGCAGAAAATGCATCCCATATAAAGCTAGATGGCAGGGCTGTCTCTATTAATAAAGAAAATGGTTTTGTGGTTGGTTTTCATAGGGATGATGTTGATTTGAGAACCATCAACGCGCATTGCCAAGACGGCACTGAATTTAAATTAAATCTGGTACCAGAACAGCGAATTTACAAAACCCAGAAAATCAGTGGCCTGCCAAATAATATGGTAACACCACCCGCAAAAATCCTAAACCGGATTGCACAAGACTCTGAACTGGTAAAACAAGCACGCAGCCAAAAGGGAACTTCGACAGACTATTTTATTTCAGGCTTCGACTGGCCTGTCGACGGCGTTATTACAGGGGTATATGGAAGCGAGCGAATTTTGAATGGAGCGCCTCGGCAACCTCATTTCGGGATTGATATAGCAGCCCCAACAGGAACACCAATTACAGCATCTGCTGCTGGCACTGTAGTGATGGCAAAAGATTTGTATTTTACCGGATGGACTATTATCATCTCCCACGGCGATTATCTGTCTAGTACATACTCTCATCTCCAAGATATTTCTGTTCAATTAGGAGACTACGTAAATCGAGGAGAGATAATCGGAGTTGTTGGTTCTACCGGGCGCTCAACTGGCGCCCATTTAGACTGGCGAATAAACTGGTTAGACAAACGTCTTGACCCACAGCTTATCGCTAACAAGCATCCTTAAATCTATTCGCTAATAACGGGCTCTAACGCACCTGCTTCATATTGCGCGGCCATTTGTTTCAGCGAAAGGGGCTTTATTTTTCCAGCTTGTCCAGCGGCACCAAATCGCTCAAACCTATCTATACAAACAGCCTCCATTGCATCTCTGGCTGGTTTCATAAACTTTCTTAAATCAAACTCACTTTTTTGCTCTTGAGCTATCTTTCTTATTACTCCTGCCATTGCAAGCCTGCAGTCCGTATCAATATTTACTTTGCGAACACCGTTTTTAATACCGCGTTCGATTTCAGCAAGAGGCACTCCCCAAGTCTGCGGCATCTCACCGCCAAATTCGTTGAAGACATCCTGTAATTCTTGTGGAACTGAGGAGGAGCCATGCATAACAAGATGTGTGTTTGGCAGGCGGTTATGGATTTCTTCTATCACATGCATTGCAAGAATATCACCATCAGGCTTTCGGGAGAATTTATACGCGCCGTGGCTAGTACCCATTGCAATTGCTAACGCATCAACCTTGGTTGCTTTGACGAATTCTACTGCCTGAATTGGATTGGTAAGCAACTGGTCTTGTTCTATTTTTCCTTCAACACCATGACCATCTTCACTCTCACCCTCACCTGTTTCTAATGAGCCTAATATGCCAAGTTCACCCTCTACTGAGACGCCTGCATAATGTGCCATTTGTACAACAGAGGATGTCACAGATACATTATAATCATAGCTAGCAGCCGTTTTACCGTCCGCTTCAAGAGAGCCATCCATCATTACCGACGAGAACCCATATTGCATTGCAGTCATACAAGTTGCCATGGAATTTCCATGGTCCTGATGCATACAAATAGGTATGTTTGGATAGGTTCCTATTAACCCTTTAATCAATGCTTGGAGTAATAGATCCCCTGCATAGGCTCTTGCCCCTCTAGATGCCTGAATAATAACAGGGGAATTTGTTTTTTCTGCTGCCATTAGAATAGCAAGCCCCTGCTCTAGATTATTAATATTAAAAGCAGGTAATCCATAACTATTTTCAGCTGCATGATCCAAAAGTTGTCTTAGCGTAACTAACATATCGCTTTCCCTCTTACTTACATATATTATAATAGTTTTAAATCTAATTAATATAACGACTCATAATTAAACACATCGTCTTTGGAGCCAAAAATCAACGGTACTCTTTGGTGTATTGCTTTTGGCTCAATCTTTAAAATTTCAACATTTCCATCAGTGGCCCGCCCTCCGGCCTGTTCTACGAGGAAGGCAACTGGATTTGCTTCATAAATTAGACGCAATCGTCCAACATGATAATTTTCTCTGTTATCTTCTGGATACAAAAAGATACCACCTTGCCTGAAAATTCGCCACGCATCTGCCACCAGCGATCCACACCATCTCATATTATAATTCTTAGCAAATGGCCCATCTACACCATCTAGACATGCTTGAATATAATCCGTTGCTGGCTGTGACCAGTATCTCATATTAGACATATTAATAGCAAACTGGTTTCCTACGTTTGGAATGCTTGGCTCCCATTCCATTTTTATAAACTCGCCCTGTTTGAGGATGAAAGAGGCAACACCGCTACCAGTTGTCAAAATTAAACTAGTCTGCGGGCCATAAACAAAAAAGCCACTCGCAAGCTGATTTTGTCCTGGCTGGAGAGCGTCCGACATAATATATTCAGGCTCGAATATTTTTGATTTTCTTGGAAGTATTGAGAATATTGTTCCAACGGAA
>JAACDT010000290.1 GCA_009936885.1 Alphaproteobacteria bacterium | reverse complement strand
TATCACAAAATAAAAAATGGCACCATCACTAGGGTAGAGGGCCAGAATAGAGGAGTGATGATGGCTAGCACATGAAGACATCAAACCGGATTGATTTCCCAATAATTTGATGCGAGCAGGCCTTCACCCCGTCAAGCGCGCTGGCTTGTGCTGGCCATTTCAAAACAACCCGCTTTGATGCTGTAGCAAGAGCTGTCTGAATTAAGGCCAGCTGGTCACTATCACTACCAACAATTTGCCGTATCTCGCGCAACTCTCCTTTGACCATAGCTGATTTTTTGCGTGGGGGGTGCATCGGGTCTATAAGGATAATTTCTGGATTGAGCGAAGGCAATAACTCTATTGAATCGCCATGTATCAAGGTCATCCGGCTAATGATATCTGCATGTATTCCCCCATACTGGCGTGCTTCCTCCATCCCATCTCTCAGTAGAGAATGCATGGTGTCTGAGCGTTCAATGAGGGTGACTTCAGAACCGAGTGAGGCAAGCAGAAAGGCGTCCCTGCCAAGCCCTGCGGTCACATCAGTTATGCGCGGTGACATGCCTCCTTTCATGCCAACTGCTTTAGGTAAATCTTGTCCGCGCCCTCCTCCAAATAACAGCCGGTGATTCACTGGCCCGCGCACAAAGTCACATTTCAGCATTTGGTCTCACTTACAATTATCGTGTCGTTTATTTGGCAGTGCCAGCTTTATACTCACAGCCACTATAACTGCTTACAAACTAATGTCATGCCACAGTTAAACACGGCCAAACTTCTTCATGTCTCAAGAAAAAACTATGATTCAGTCACTTTGAGGCTTCGGTTTTTTCCATTTTGTTTTTGGAACTTTGCCTGAAGCCTTTAACACTGGATATGCAATTGATGTTAAGTGGCTGTTAATGCGCTTAAGGTCTCTGATAATATCCAAATGCAGGCTGCTTGTTTCTATACTCTCGGAAATGCCAGTACCTATTCGTTCTAGATGAGTTATAACAGACTTACTTTCAAGCTCTCGGATAGAGGCTGTTGCATCAAACAACATTCGCGCTAAATCACCGTCTTCTGATATAAAAGTATTAATCGCTAGCTCAAATGTTGTCGAAACCGCTTCATGTAGGTCTGTTATCTCACTCAAGCCTTGCTTCGAAAACTGAGCACCAAGATTCACTTTCTTGACGGCTAGTTCCATAAGGTTTCCTTCAATTATATCGCCCATATGTTCCATATTTGCGGTAAAGCTCAGCAAGTCCATTGCCCGTTGAGCTTCGTCTTCTGTGAGTTCTTCGCGCATAATTTTAGCGATATAGATTTTGATTGCATTAAAGAGACGATCAAGGTCATCGTCCATCATAACAATTTCTTGTCTTAACTCATCATTTCCATCTTTGAGAACAGGAAGCGTGTTTCGCAGCATTATTTGCGCGATATCAGCCATATTCAGTGCTTCGCGTTTGGCACATGCCAGTGCTTTGCTGGGCGAGCTAAACGCAGTTTCATCAAGATGTTTTGGCTCGATAGCTTGGGCGCTCTCACTGTCTGCAGTTTCTAAATTTGTGACTAACTTTATGATGAGTGGCAATAAAACCAATCCAATAATTGCAACACCAATATTCAGAAAAAGATGGAAAAATGCTGGCGTAGAGTAAGCTGGCAAGCTGTCACTCAAAACAGCTAATGACGGCACGATAAACGGGAAAACTGCAGCAACACCAAGAACGCGAATTAAGAAATTAGCTTTCACAGGAATTTTTGCGTTACGTTTTGCTTTCCAATTAGCAATCACAGGCAATAGGCCACTACCGACATTGGCGCCAAGGACTAGAAATAATCCAGCATCAGTCAGCAATACTCCTGATTGCACAAAACCAACAACCAAAAGGACAATCGCAAGACTAGAATGCGCTAGATAAGTCAGGATAACGCCGAATAGTAACATAAGAAATGGCTGACTTATAAAGACCTGCATCACCGTATTAAATTGCTGAAGATTCGTTAACCCTGTTCCAATATAATTTACCATTGAAAGCGCTAGCAAAATGAGACCTAACCCTGTAATTGCCCGGAATAGATTTCGCAGTCTATTTTTTTCTATAGATAAAAAGCCAAAAATACCAATCGCAAGAAGAATAGGGGATAGGACCGTTATTTTTTGAGTGGCGAGGATTACCGCTACGGCTGTGCCGACATCGGCACCCAAAATGACAACTAAAGCGCTACTGATGCTGAGAATATTCTGACCTGCAAAGGACGCGACAATAATGGCAGTTGCGGTACTACTTTGTATCAAAATGGCAAACAGAAAGCCTGATCCAAGCATAGGGATTAGTCGTCCCTCATTCTGCCGGGCTAACCGTTTCAGGTGAGAGCCATATGCCCTCATCATTCCTGTCCGCACCATTCGCAATCCCCATAAAAGGAGTGCGATGGCGCCGACTAACTCGATTAAGACAGACATTAGATAATCCCTGAGTTTGTTCGTGTGGTATTTTTGCGTTATTTACTTTTAACTAACTTTGCATGGTTAAGACGCAAAAACTTCTCAAGTTCTGCTGCATTTTTTGTGGACATAACAAGCCCAATTTTGGTTCTTCGAAAAAGGATATCCTCTGCGGTAGTTGCCCATTCATGTTCAATTAGATATTCAACTTCACGCTGATATAGTCCACTTCCAAAATCTTGACCAAGATCTTTAGTACAGGTAACCTTATGCAGAATAATTTTGATATTAGTTCCGTAGAGTCGTGCTAATCGCTCGACATATTTCTGTTTTAAAAACGGAAATTCAGCCTGTACGGTACGAGTAAAATCGTGGATGCTTTTGTAGCCAAGGTCACCACCAGGCAAACTAGCTTTATGTGTCCAAGTATCTTTTCTTTTACCTAAAAATGCCTCAATCTTTTCAAGAATTCCCTCAGATAACTTTCGGTAAGTTGTAATTTTTCCTCCGAATATATTTATCAAAAGCGATTGATCCTCTGTTTCTGTCTCTATTACATAGTCACGAGTTGCTTCCTGAGCTTCGCTTGCACCATCATCATAAAGCGGCCGAACACCTGAATATGACCAAATAATATCATCAGTTTTTATTGGTTTTTCAAAATATTCACTGGCATATTGGCAAATATATTTAGCTTCTTGATCCGATATTTTAATTTTATTAAGATTGTTGCCATGGTCTATGTCCGTCGTACCAATTAGGGTAAAATCGTCTTCATAGGGAATTGCAAACATTATACGGCCATCAGAATTTTGAAAAATATATGATTTTCCATGATCAAAAAGAGCTCTTACAACAATATGGCTCCCCCGTACCTGGCGAACATTTTGTCTCTGTCCATAGCTCAAAGTTAAATTAAGGACTTCATCTACCCAAGGCCCAGAAGCGTTCACTAAAACCTTTGCGTAGGTTGTAGTCTCTTTGCCTGTATTGGTATCTTTGGAAGTAATAGCCCAAACACCATTTTGACGTTGTGCTTTTGTTACTTTATTTCTGACTCTAATCTGCGCGCCTTTCTGTGAGGCATCTATAGCATTTAAAACAACAAGACGCGCATCATCCACCCAACAATCAGAATATTCAAAGCCTTTTTTGAATTCAGGTTTTAGTGGGTTCCCGGAGGGGTCTTCATTGAGTTTTATGCTGCGTGTGCCAGCAAGATGTTTTCGGCGTGCCAGATGATCATATAAAAAAAGGCCAGCCCTCAACAGCCACCAAGAACGAAGAGCTTTACTATGAGGTAGAATGAAGCGCATGGGACTAATGATATGAGGCGCTATTGTCATTAATACTTCACGCTCCTCGAGTGCTTTTCTAACAAGACCAAACTCGTAATGTTCTAGATACCGTAATCCGCCATGGATCAATTTTGAGGATGCGGATGATGTTCCTGACGCAAGATCATTAGCCTCGCATAAACAAACTGAATAGCCGCGCCCTGCAGCATCACGAGCAGTACCCACACCATTTATGCCGCCGCCTATAACAAAAACATCGAAAATATCTTCTCCGTCAAACATCATTTTAAGAGCTCTTTGCGATGAGGGGAGGCTTTTGTTTGAAGAAGATAGTGAACAACTTCTGTAAATCCTTTCCCACCCTTTTGTTCAGTGACAAAAGCAGGGCGCTGAAATTCATAGATTAAGCTTTCTTGGATATTCGCAACGCCAACTGAATAGCTAAAATAACCAAACATCGTTTCATCATTGGGGGAATCCCCAATAAACATCGCAGACTGTTTCGCTACCTCTTTGCTCATCCCAAATTGATTTTCAAGAAGCAAAATACTTGTTGCCAATTTGCTGTGGTCACCAAACCAGCAATTTACATGAATTGAACTAATTTTTGCTGTTGCACCATTTGACTCAGCTAGAGTTGCAATTTTTTGAACCTCATCTCTTGGCAAAGGCTCTACGTCTTCGGCAAAATCAATCGCTAAGTCTGTGACTCTATAGGGTTGGTCTGAGGCAATTGCAGTACCAGGTACAAGTTTGAATATTTCTGCGCTAATACTCTCTAGTTTTCGAGCATTTTCATGTCGTTCAATTTTACTTTGGCAAAAATATTGGTGCATTTTCTTTTCGGTGTGGTCGTAGCGAAAATAAAAAGCACCATTTTCCCCTACAACGGCATCCACTGGCCACATGCGGGCGATGTGGTCGCACCAACCAGCACATCTCCCGGTGACGGGGATAACAATATAACCGGCAGCCTGCGCTGCCTCCAATGCCGAATAGGCCTCGGCTGTAAGTCGACCGTCCGTCGTAACAGTATCATCAATATCTGTTAAAAGAACGCGTATACCTGACCAATTCTCACTTGTCATTTCAGATATTTGTAACAATGTCTCGGCCTATCAATATTTCATCGTCGTTTTAGGTTTCTTGATTCGTTGGTGAATCCACCTTCACATAATTTTGTTAATATGTTGCAAAGCCGACGCCATTCTAAAACGGCAGAATAGCTGCTGTATCCAGCATTCGGTTTGAGAAGCCCCACTCATTATCATACCAGCTAAAGACGCGTG
>JAACDT010000289.1 GCA_009936885.1 Alphaproteobacteria bacterium | reverse complement strand
GATGCCAAAACACATCGCCATTGTCTAACTGCAAGCGTTGTAAAAGCCAATGCATATGGGCATGGAATGCAGGCTGTTGCCACAAGCCTTTTTGAGGCTGGCTGCCGTATATTTTGCGTTGCAAGATTAGAGGAGGCCATTGAGCTTCGCTCTATTCTAGCATCCGACAATAACACTTCTGAATTGGCTGAGATTATTTGCTTTGATGGCTTGCAAGATGGCGGGCTAGCAGATTATCGGGCCCATAATCTCATCCCTGCATTAAAACAATTATCAGAGATAGAAGATGCAAATAAATTCGCTCGTAAATCAGGCGAAATGTTGCCTGTCTGGATACAATTAGATACAGGGATGAACCGGCTTGGTATATCTGAGGCTGAGTTATCCTCTCTATCTATTGGGATCAAGTCAGTTAGCTTAAGCGGGCTAGATATAAGAGCTGTCATGAGCCATTTATCATCCTCTGATAATCCCTCGCATCACACCAATGAGCAGCATCATGCGCGTTTTACGCAGATGAGCACCCAATTTGCCCCCCTGCCTCGCTCTTTATCTGCAAGTCACGGTATTCTGCTTTCAGACAAATTTCATTTTGATATCACACGTCCAGGCATTGCACTTTACGGCTATAGCGATAATCCTATTGCTGAGTTTGGATGCAAGCCCATATTGAAATGGACAGCCCCTATTCTGCAAGTTCGATTTATTAATGCTGGCGAGCAAATTGGCTATGGCGCTGATTTTACCGCAAGCACCCCTATGCGCATCGCAACCATTGGTGCTGGTTATGCAGATGGGTATAGACGCTCGCTCCAACAGATTGGAAAAATTAATGTTGCAGGTTATATCTGCAACATTGTTGGACGGATTTCTATGGATAGCCATGTGATTGATGTAAGTCATATTCCAGAAACAAAATTAGCCAACATCTCGCAAGTCTGCCTAATTGGTGCGCATTATACAGCCGCTGATATGGCCTGTGATGTATGAACTATTAGCTATGAAATTCTGACAAGCCTTGGAACAAGGCCGAAACGAGTTTATGAAGAATAGGTTATTATCTAGATTTTAATTCTTGTTGCATGGTACAAGATGAACGTCATAACAAAAGTAGCTGAGGGCATTCATGATAGGTTTTGTTCAATCACTTGGCGCAAGTGTTTTAGCATTGTCGCGTATAATAGGCGGTATAGTTCTATTTACGGCTATTGCCCTTCGCTGGGTGCTAGTACCACCCTTTTATGGGCGGCAAATAGTACGACAGATGGTCGATATTGGCTATTATTCTTTGCCTGTGGTTGGCCTTACTACCTTATTCTCTGGCATGGTGCTTGCCCTTCAGAGTTACACCGGTTTTGCACGCTTTTCAGCAGAAGATACAGTAGCAACAGTTGTCGTACTGTCAATCACACGCGAACTTGGGCCAGTATTAGCAGGATTAATGGTTGCTGGCAGAGTTGGTGCTTCAATCGCTGCTGAAATAGGAACTATGCGGGTTACTGACCAAATTGATGCATTAGACACCTTATCTACACGGCCTATGCAATATCTTGTTGGCCCACGCATCATAGCTGGAATAGTTTGTCTTCCTATTCTTGTGCTCATAGGCGATATAATTGGTGTGTTTGGTGGTTATCTGGTTGGGGTTTACAATCTTGATTTTAATGCTTCTGTTTATTTGTCTAAAACCCTGGAATTTCTTGAATTTGAAGATGTTTTTATTGGACTTGTAAAAGCCGTTATATTTGGCTTTATCATCACCTTAATGGGATGCTATCATGGCTATTATTCTGGTCGCGGCGCAGAAGGTGTTGGCAAAGCAACCACAAATGCGGTTGTGTCTGCTTCTATATTGATTTTAATTGCTAACTACACCGTTACAGCCCTGTTCTTTGGATAATCATAATGAGCAAAAATAATACACAAGCTGTTAAAATAGAAATCTCAAATCTCAAAAAACAATTTGGGACTAATCAGGTTTTAACTGGGTTTAATTTATCTATTAAAGAAGGCGAATCGCTATGTCTGATTGGCACGTCAGGATGCGGAAAATCTGTTGCCTTGAAATGTCTTATCGGACTTATTTCTGCTGATTCAGGTTCTATCAGGGTAGATGGGCATGAAACCATCGGTCAAAGCCGGGCTGAAAACGAGACTTTGTTGAGGCGTTTTGGCATGACATTCCAGTTTGGAGCTCTTTTTGACTCGCTTCCTATCTGGGAGAATGTGACCTTCAGATTGCGCCAAAAAGAAAAATTAAGCAAAAAAATAGCTCGGGAAATCGCAGGCAATATTATAAACCAGCTCGGCCTTGCACCTCATGTTCTTGATTTATTTCCAGCTGAATTATCAGGCGGCATGCAAAAAAGAGCCGCAATAGCAAGAGCGATAGCTGATAAGCCAGAAATACTGCTATTTGATGAGCCGACATCAGGCTTAGATCCCATAACGTCTGGGGTTATTAATGATTTAATTTTAAATTCGGTCAATAGACTTGGAGCAACCACCCTTACCATTTCCCATGATATGGCATCTGTTCGCCAAATTGCAGATACAGTTGCTATGATACATCAAGGACAAATCATCTGGTGCGGTCCGGTTGCCGATATGCATAATACGGGCATTGCAGAAGTTGACCAATTTGTAAATGGCAAAGCTTATGGCCCCTTAACATCAAATCCTCCTGATACCAATGTCACTCAACATTCTGAAATGCTTGTTTAATGGCAAAAAATACCCAATATCACTGTCAGCAATGCGGTTCTGTCACGCCAAAATGGGTAGGAAGATGCGAGGCTTGCAGTGCCTGGAATAGTATTGTTGAAGAACAGATAAGCAGCAGACCCAGCCTTGCAAAATCAGCAAAATCAGGTCGAAAAATTGAATTTAGCACACTTGAACAAGAAAGCTCAAAGCAAGGTTTAGTGCGCATGTTATCCGGGATATCCGAATTTGATAGAGTTACTGGCGGCGGCATCGTCCCAGGCTCAGTTCTCTTGATAGGCGGGGATCCTGGAATTGGCAAATCAACGCTGTTGTT
This sequence comes from Alphaproteobacteria bacterium, assembly GCA_009936885.1. GTDB lineage: Bacteria > Pseudomonadota > Alphaproteobacteria > Puniceispirillales > Puniceispirillaceae > UBA5951. The sequence goes on along the minus strand of JAACDT010000289.1, from coordinate 1,768 downwards.
ACAATTAGCCTGTAAACTTTCCCACAATCAGACGCAAACAGTCTATATAACAGGTGAGGAATCAGCAGACCAAGTAAGGCTCCGCGGACAAAGACTTGGCCTTAAAGATTCACAAATCGGTATTGCAACTGCAACGAATGCAAGTGATATAGCAGAGACCATAAGAAGAAGTCCTGAGCTTGAGCTTTTAATTATTGATTCGATACAAACCATGTATCTTCCAGCCTTAGATTCAAGCCCTGGTACGGTAAGTCAGGTTCGCGCCTCTGCACAAGAATTAATTCAGGCCGCAAAAGCAAATGATACGGCCCTTATATTTGTTGGGCATGTTACCAAAGATGGGGCGATTGCTGGGCCACGTGTGCTGGAACATATGGTAGATTCTGTTCTTCATTTTGAAGGGGATAGAAGCCACCATTTCCGAATTTTACGCGGTATTAAAAATAGATTTGGCGCCACCGACGAAATAGGCGTTTTTGAGATGACTGCGGCTGGATTACAGCAAATATCCAATCCATCAGAATTATTTCTGGCTGAGAGAACACACGAGGTTGCAGGTACTGCGGTATTCGCTGGCATTGAAGGAAGCAGGCCTTTATTGGTTGAAATTGAAGCACTTGTTGCGCCCTCTTCCCTTGCAAGCCCGCGCAGAAATGTTGTTGGCTGGGAGTCTAGTAGGCTTGCTATGTTAACAGCTGTACTTGAGGCAAGATGCGGGCTTCCTTTATCTGGGCGCGATATTTTTCTGAATGTAGCTGGCGGTATGAAAATTCAGGAGCCAGCAGCCGACCTTGCCGTTGCGGCGGCGCTAATTTCATCTGTAACAACCCGCCCATTGCCAAGCAGATCCGTATTTTTTGGAGAGGTTGCCCTATCTGCTGAAATCAGACAGGTATCACAAGCAGACCAGCGTCTCAAAGAATCAGAAAAACTTGGGTTTGAGAGAGCTTATCTGCCGAAACCAAGAAAACGCACTAACGTCAAACTTGGCCTTGAATTATCTTATGCAGAAAATTTCTCTGAACTCATTGACATTCTTGGCGGGATATCGTGATTATGATGTCGCTAACTCTAAAAACCAGCCTTAAAGCCGGAAGTTAATGGAATTCACCAGCCTAAATTATGTCGACTATCTCGCTATTGCGATTCTGTTTATATCTGCCATGCTATCAACTATTCGCGGTATGACACGCGAATTTCTAGGGTTGGTGGGATGGTTTGTCGCTATCTTCATTGCTAAATTATCGTCGCCTGTATTAATCCCCCTACTCGATAGCTTTATTTCTGTTAGCAGCATAATAACCCCAATGTCGTGGATAATCCCGTTTTTTGCTGCATTCATTGTTTGGTATGTGTTTGCAAGCGCAGTCTCCCCTAGCTTATCTCGTGCAGGATTAGGCGCACTTGATGGTGGTATGGGCGTGTTTTTTGGCCTTGCAAGAGGCGCGGTTATTATTGTTCTATTTTATTTGGTGCTGGTGTTTCTTTTTGGCGGTGAAAAACAGACACCTAATGTGCTACGTGAATCAAACACAGCGCGCTTCTCTCTTGTTATTATCAATCTTACTAAGCCCCTACTACCTAATTCCATTCAAAATCAATTTGATGATTTATCAATTCCAACTATTGAAAGTGACAGCTCAAATGCAGCAGCACAAGGACAACCCTTGGCAGACACCGCTAATCAACAGCGCTCAGGAGCAGTAATTGCTGGCGATGCTCAGGCAGCTGAAAATCCTGTTGCCGTGACCCTACAAGAAAGAGCTGT
>JAACDT010000288.1 GCA_009936885.1 Alphaproteobacteria bacterium | reverse complement strand
TGAAGCATATAAATATTGTTGCTCAGTGAGTTTATCAAAAAAAGATTTTTGATGTTTTACCTCATCCAATTCGGTCTCAGACATGTTTTCCTCCAAAAAACATTGAAAAAGGCTTATTTTCCTTGCTTTGGTGTACTGACACTATGGTAAATTGCCCCAGCACTTTTCCTTACTAAAGCAATTTGTTGCAACCTTCAAATTGAATTTTTGTGGCCTTATAAGAGGAAGTGCCAACGAGGTTTGAGTTATGATGAATTGGATTGTGAAACTCCAGCCCGTTAACCGATTAAAGTCCAACCCACAATTGCTATTTGCTTTCACGGGACAGCAACGGACGGGTCCATAACTTTTATGAATATAAGCTACTAGAATACATGGAACTATGGGCATTAAAAGGTAATTTGAGGAAATGATATATTAGGGGTTATGGCGGAGGGTATAGGGAATATTATAGCGTTTTACCAACGCTATAATATCGTGCGAGGTAAAGCGTGCCAAAGCAGATTTAGCAAAATGTGAATTATTTGATAAGAAATTTGCGGGTTAGAGTCCTGCAAAGATATTTCCAAAATCATATATCATGGACGCAATTTCTGATTCTAATGGGAAGGATAATACGCCCATCACACTATAGCCCAACAACAAAGGAAACACATCAAAGCGGACCATAAAAAAGAACCACGCAATGTAGAGTGGCTTCAAGCGTTCGATCAAAAACCCCGGCGTAATAGGAGCACAAATATTGATAATAGGCTGGGTGAATTTAACAAATACCCGCATGAAAAAGAAATCTGAGTTATCTTGCAAAAATATGGACATGCCAAAACGACCAATCAGCGTCCACATAATCGCACCCATAATATAATCAACGAAAATGATCCAAATCGGATAATGTGACACAACTTACCTCATTAATCATCTTAAATAAAAAAGGAGCAACAAATTCTCTGTTGCTCCTTTGAAAAAGTTTAGGGCATCACAGAATGCAATGTCTAGTTGCCAGAGACAACTTTACCACTGGGGATCCTAATTTCATCAACCATTTTCTGGGTTTCAGCATCTGGTTCTTCAGTCATCAAACTAACAACCACCATCAAGATTAGACTAACGGGCATCCCAATCATGCCAAATCTTAATCCATCTATACCCATCCAAGGTGTCATGCCAGCAAACTGCACCATATACAGATACCATGTACCAGCACCAAAACCACCAACCATTCCAGCAATGGCTCCAGCACGATTAGCCCGCTTCCACCAAACACCCAAAACAAGTGGGAAAAACAACCCTGAATTGGCAAAACAGAATGCCCAGGCAACCGCCCCGAGAATGGAAGTAAGCTTTAATGAGGCGACAAAAGCACCAGCTGCACCGATCAAAACAAGCATAATCCGAGCAACTATCAGACGTGTTTTTGTGTCTGCTTTCGGGTCAATGATCTTGTAGTATAGGTCGTGTGACAATGCATTTGCAATCGCAAGCAACAGGCCATCTGCCGTTGACATTGCTGCGGCCAGACCACCTGCGGCAACAAGGCCCGAAATAACGTAAGGCAGACCAGCCATTTCAGGCGTTGCGAGAACAACAATATCTCCACGCATGAAAAATTCATTAATCTGCACTATGCCATCACCGTTTCCATCAATAACTTTTAAGAAACCAACATTGCTCCATTGCTGTATCCACTCAAGGTTAGACACCTCAGAGAAAGATTTTCCAATTATACTCGTAGCAACATTGGGGTCGAGCAAAGATAACTTTGTAAAGGTTGCTAGTGCCGGAGCGGTTAAATACAAGCCGCAGATAAACAGCAATGACCAGCCAACAGATTTGCGCGCGTTACGAACAGAATCTGTTGTGAAGTAACGCATTAAAACGTGAGGCAGAGATGCCGTACCCGCCATCATACACAAGACGAGAGTGAAAAATTTCCACTTTTCCATAAAGCTATCGCTGGCATCATTGATTCCAACTTTCAAAGCTGCCAATTTTCCAGCTGCTGCTTGAGCTTCTGCTGTTGGCATCAATGCCCCAATACCAAGCTGAGCTTCAAGTTCCTGAACACGACCTACTGCTTCAAATTGTGCTATATGAGGTATCAAGCCATATCCGAGTTTATTCGACATCCAAAATACTGGAATAATATAAGCTATAATCAACACGATATACTGAGCAACTTGGGTCCAGGTAACTGCTCGCATGCCACCTAGCATAGAACAGAAAAGAATCCCCGCAAGCCCAATCCAAACTCCCAGTTCAAATGGGATTTGAAGAGCTCTTGATGCCACTGTACCAGTTCCATTGATTTGAGCAGTCACATAAGTGAAAGAGGCGATAACGAGAATGAAAACTGCACAAAAACGAGCGAGGTTTCCACCATAACGAGTTCCGATAAAATCTGGAACAGTATAAGCCCCAAACTTTCGTAAATATGGTGCAATCAAAGAGGCCACCAATACGTAACCGCCTGTCCACCCAACCAAAAAGGCCATGTATGGATAGCCTTTTAGATAAATGCCACCAGCCATTGCAATAAATGATGCACCAGACATCCAGTCTGCGGCTGTTGCCATACCATTATAAACGGCAGGCACTTCGCGTCCGGCTACATAGTATTGATCTGACTCCATCGTTCGTGACAAAATGCCTATTAGGGCGTATATCGCGACAGTAAAAGCAACGAACATCCAACCGATAATGGTGTTTTCTACACCAGCGGCCTCAAGAATGCCCATAAGAATGACGAATCCTAAAAATCCGAGAGTATAAAGTCCATAGACCTTACCAAGATTGGCTACAAAACCACCTTCTAATTTTATCATAATCCGGCCTCCTATTTCTCTTCCAGACCGAACTCTTCGTCAATTTTATTCTGACGAGAGGCGAACCAGAAAACCAGTACGGCAAAGGCAATTTGCGAACCCATGCCAGCCATAAAGTAAGCTCCAGGAAATGCTGGACTATTTAGCCCATCACCTACCCAATGAATAACAAACGCAATCACCGCCCATACCGCTAACACAGTAAAGGTAAGTGACCTAGTCTTTGACCAATGTTGTTCTTTTTTAGAAGACATAAAGTTTCTCCCCATTAAGTCTACCAAGACCAACCCTAGGGACAAAAACTAAAATACGTGAAAACAAAGCCAAATATATTGACTTCCAACGCTTTCAGTTTTTTGTTTATTTCCCCAGAATTAATTGCCTAAACGTAATAAGATAAGGCAAGTTAGTCAAAATACATTATCTAAATGGGTTAAAATAAGTGAAAAAAATTATAGAAAACCTAATAAATATGCTTCGTTATGATACTGCACCCACCCTTAATAATTATACCCATCTAGTTGAATATATTGAAAAACAATCTTCATTTGTGAGCCAAGTAACCTTATATGAATATGTTAAGACTAGAGCAGGCACACAATGGCCAAAATTGTTTGAAAATGATGAATATCTAACTTCTTTGAAGATTGCGAGATGGCATATTTTTTCTGCTTGTGTAGCAGATCTATCGCTGTTTGCTGCCGCTCAATTTTATACATCTGGAGATGCCGATACTAAAAGCTGTACTAAGCTTGCCCATAAAATAATTGCCACAATCCTAAACGATATTGAACAAGAAGATATAGAGACATCTGTCTTTCAAATAATGATAAAAAATA
>JAACDT010000287.1 GCA_009936885.1 Alphaproteobacteria bacterium | reverse complement strand
TGAGCTAGACTCCCTTCTTATTAGGTTCGAAGTGCTTAAAATCATATCAATGGCTTCGAAAACCTGTTTTCGGCACGAATGCAAGCTATCAAAGACACCTGCATTAACCAAATTTTCTAATTGCCTTTTATTTGCAACTTCTCGAGGCAAGTGATGTGCAAACTCATCTATTGATTTAAATCCACCAAGAGAAGCACGCGCATTGCATAAATGCCGCATAGCCTCTTCACCCACATTTTTAATTGCACCAAGCGCATAGCGAACAGCAAGTCCGCCATTCAATTGTTTTTCAACAGAAAAACTCGCTTGTGAGAGATTAATGTCTGGCGCAAGAACCTTTATCTTCTGGGTTACGCAATCTTGCTTAAAGATAGCCAGTTTTTCAATATTACCGGCATCTAACGCCATCAAAGCAGCCATGAACTGAACCGGGTAATTCGCTTTAAGATAAGCTGTTTGATATGATATTAATGCATATGCTGCTGCATGTGATTTATTAAATCCATAGCCTGCAAACGCGGATATTTGCTCAAATATTTGAGCTGCTAATATATTATTAATATCGTTATTGGCTGCACCTTCCACAAATTTTGCTTGCTGTTCGTCCATTTCGGACTGTATTTTTTTACCCATTGCACGTCGAAGTATATCAGCATTACCAAGTGTATAGCCGCCCAAATCACGAGCTGCTTGCAGAACCTGTTCCTGATAAATCATAATGCCATAAGTCTCAGAAAGTATGGGCTTCAACATGTCATGCATGTAGGTGACTGGCTCGCGCCCATGCTTCCTGCCTATATAGGTTGGAATGTTATCCATCGGGCCAGGACGGTAGAGTGCAACAACCGCAATAATATCCTCAAACCTATCAGGCTTCAGCCCTCTTAATACCTCTCTCATACCAGATGATTCAAGCTGGAAGACGCCGACCGTATCACCCTCTGCCAGAATTCTGAATGTGGTTTTATCATTTAAAGGCAGGTTCTCAAGATCAATGGATATGCCATTCTCTTTAATTAGAGCGAGTGCTTTTTGAATAACGGTAAGTGTTTTAAGGCCGAGAAAATCAAACTTTACCAATCCTACCTGCTCAACATATTTCATGTTAAACTGTGTTACAGGTAGCTCGGAGCGCGGATCCCTATAAATAGGAACCAACTCTGGCAACGGTCTATCCCCGATAACCAAACCTGCTGCATGAGTAGAGGCATGTCGATACATTCCTTCGAGCTTCATTGCGGTTTGTACTAATGTTGCTATTTGCTCATCTTGCTTATAAATTGTTGCTAGCTCGTCTTGCGTTTCCAGAGCTTGCGCAATCGTTGTCGGCTTTGCTGGATTATTTGGTATTAATTTAGCAATTCTATCAACTTGCCCATACGGCATATCCAGAACTCTTCCAACATCTCTTAATGCAGCACGCGCCTGCAATTTTCCAAAGGTAATGATTTGAGCAACCTTGTCTTTGCCATATCTTTCCTGAACATATTGAATTACTTCATCTCTTCTGTCTTGGCAGAAATCAATATCAAAATCTGGCATTGACATTCGCTCAGGATTCAAAAACCGCTCAAAAAGCAATCCCCATTTTAATGGGTCTAAACCCGTAATTCGCAGCGCCCATGCCACAACCGAACCCGCGCCAGAACCTCGCCCCGGCCCAACAGGAATATTATTATCATTTGCCCAATTGATAAAATCAGAGACAATAAGAAAATAACCCGTAAAACCCATTTCAATGATAACCGATAACTCATAATTTAATCGCTCAACATAATCTTGCTTATCAAATTCTAATTTGCCTGCGCTCTCAAGCGCTTCCATTCGTTGAGTTAAGCCTTCTTCAGCCTGAATACGCAAAACCTGTTCTGGAGTACGACCTTCTGGATCCCTATATACAGGTAGAATAGGATCTCTGTCTTGTATCATAAAGGCGCAACGCTTTGCGATAAGAAGGCTATTTGAGATTGCCTCTGGTATATCTACAAATAACTCTGCCATTTCATCAGCCGTTTTAAATCGATGATGAGCAGACTGTTTATATGTTGTCATGCTAGCAAGCCGCTGATTGGTTGCAATAC
>JAACDT010000286.1 GCA_009936885.1 Alphaproteobacteria bacterium | reverse complement strand
TTGGGGAAAATTGAAAAATAAGTCCCGCCAAATTTGCTAGCTATAGTCACTCGTCACTAACTGCGAATCGCACAATAATTTCACAAAAGATAGGCTAACCCTGGAGCCATTCTCTGATGCAAAAAGGTTTTGGCCTTGCATAGGAATACTATTGATATGATTTGAAGGAATCTTCTTTCTATTATTATATATCTATATCTATAGAACTTTCAAAATTTTGTATCATAGAGGATTTTGTTTTTGATGTTTTTTCGTATTTTCCCAACCATCTTTTATGGCATTTTAGATGATATTTTAATTAACCAAACAAAACGGTGATATCAATAGTCGTTATGAGGTTTCAGCAATCAGTCGGATTTACGAAATTTAGTTATGAAAATTGGCATAGAAACAAATATAAGAATTACCCGCACCAAATGATGGAATACAACAAACGCAACGTCAAAGCCAAAGATGATAGCTAAAATCGTGGCTTCGTATAAGCCCCCTGGAACAAAAGCGAGCCAAATCGATAAAAACGCAACGTCTGATATCAGCGTTATTAAGATGGCAACTATCAAATAGGTAATTATAATTAGCCCAGACGTTATAAAAGCATCGCCGAGCACATTTTTGATCTCCAGCAATGAGATTTGAGCTAATCTTGCGCCCACGGATGCGCCAATTGTCATTTGTGCTATAATGACAAATTCACTAATTCTAGGCAGTTCTATTATGCCTGTAAAATGTAGGACGCTACTTAAGAATATAGGGCCTAATAAATGTGGCATTGGTATTCTAATTATCCTGGCAATCCAAAAGCCGCTGATGCATAATCCAATAAAAAGGCTTGCCTGGAATAAAGATAAATCGGAAATGTTGGGCATATCTAGAAGTATCTCATTAGAGCGCTCAACTGCTTCTTGGCCTTCGATCAGTATTAAAAATAAGGGGGTAGAAATAAAAACGATAGCTACTCTAACAAGGTGAAATAATGCAACGACATAATCCTTTTCTACCATTTCACGCGCCATAATTAATGCTTCTGCCTGTCCGCCAGGAATGCTGCATAAGAAGGCTTGTTTTGGTTCATATTGTTTCACTTTAGTCAAAAACTGAAATGCTATGATGGTCACACATATTGTAGCAATTATCATGATGCTGACGGTGAATAGCCATTTTTGGGCAGTTAGCAGAATCTCCGGTGTAAAATTAGTGCCTATCAGAACGGAAATTCCAATAATTACGGGAAGGTAAAACCAACCAGCTATAACAAGAACCGGGCGCGTGTGGCTCACAGATGCGCCAATAACCCATACCCCTAAAAGGCTTCCTAGAAAATACGGTGCTGGGACATTCAGTACTAAAAAAATTTGCGCGCAAATAAATGCAATCGATAAGGTAAATATAATTTTGTATAGGTCAGAAAATAATGTCTTGCCAGAAAACTGCATAAACTTGTCCTTGTGGGGATTTGAGCAGCAGCTCAACAATTTTGAATGATTAAATTGTTATGTATAACGATTTATATTTTGAAAAGAGTATTCTAACTTGTAGAATTAAGCAAATAGGAGTAGCAAAATTAATCTGTTTCAACAGACTAAAAAACTATAAAACGAATATGTTATGAAATTAAGAGTGGTTTTTTAAAAGAATATTAGGCGTGCACTGCACAAACTACAGGTATGCTGGACAATAATAATGGATAGAATAAAAGCATTTATAAATGGCCACTTTCAGACCTCTGATGGGGAAGTTTTAATTAAAATTAATCCAGTTTCAGGTGCGCCAATAGCAGAAGTTGAAAAGACAGATACCGCGCTTTTAGAGCAAGCAATCACAGCTGCAAAAAATGCGCAGATAGAATGGTCTTCTCTTACAGGTCAGGAGCGCGGTCACATAATGATGCGTGCAGGCAGGATGCTGGCAAGTTCTCTTGAAGAATTAACAAGGCTAGAGGTAAGAGATGTTGGAAAATCGTGGTCGGAGGCAATTTCAGCTGATGTTCCGTGCGGTGCAGAAGCATATGAATATTTTGGCTCACTGGCTGCCACATTAACAGGGACTTCTCATAAATGGTCTGGTGCAAGAGGCTTTACAGAGCGCGTTCCGCTTGGGATTTGCGCTGGTATTGGGGCTTGGAATTATCCAACTCAAATAGCATGTTGGAAATCAGCACCTGCATTAGCTATGGGGAATGCCTTTATATTAAAGCCTTCAGAAATGACCCCCTATACCGCAAATGCGATAGCGGAGATATTACAACAAGCAGGGTTGCCAGCTGGCCTTTTTCAGGTGGTACATGGTGATTTCTCGGTGGGTCATGCATTATGTGAACATCCAGAGATCGCCAAAATATCATTAACTGGCGGTGTTGAAACTGGAAAGAAAATCCTAGCGCAATCTGCCTCTACTTTAAAGAAAGTGACACTTGAGTTAGGTGGCAAAGCGCCTTTAATTGTGTTTGCAGATGCTGATTTCGATCTAGCAGTGCAAACTGCGCTTGATGCAAATTTTTATACAGCCGGGGAGGTTTGCTCAAACGCAACACGCGTTTTTGTTGATGAAAAAATCTTGGATAAATTTGTGGAAGCGATGAAGGACAAAACGCAGGCATTAAAAATTGGTGATCCTATGAAAGAGGAAACTCAAATTGGGGCGCTTATTTCAGAACATCACCTAGAAAAAGTACTATCCTATATTTCAATTGG
>JAACDT010000059.1 GCA_009936885.1 Alphaproteobacteria bacterium | reverse complement strand
TATAGGCCATTTTAGGGCTGTTTTTCACAAGATAACCAAGATAAAGCCATTTTTTGGAAAGCTGTTTGGTTAACATAATACTGTCTAAAATCAGAAAAGTTCCAAGTGATTGCTTCGCATGATTTGGATTGAAAAAACTATATACAGCACTTAACCCGTCTCTTTGGCTATCCATCAACATACAAGCGATAAGCGAACCCTTTTCATCGCGATATTTTACCATGAATGTATTAATTGGCGAGTTATGAATCATTGAATGAAAATCGCTAAATGACATGGTTGCCATCTGGCCATCATTATGTCTTGAATTCAGATAGCTTTTGAATAGCTCATATGCTTCTCCATCTGCGTTATTATCAAGGCGAGATTTTTGTATATGGCTGTTTTTTGCCATGATGCGTTTTATATTTTTGGATAGCGAAAAATTGTGCGCATCTACCCGAATAGGAATACAAGCGTTGCAACTGCTGCAAACTGGACGATATACCCAGTTTTCAACACGTCGAAACCCGCTTTCGGCTAGCTGATCATGTAACTGAGGTGCCTCCGAAATATCAGCTGCAAGTCGTTGTTCTGCTCTATTCTCAAGATACGCACATTCATGACTTCGTGTAATTCGAAAATTAAGTGGTTTATGATTAAAATTTATTTTTGCCTGATCCATTCTTTAATTTTATCTGTCAGTTTTGTTAATATGCAAAATAGTTTTTCCCAAAACTCTGAACTTTTTCATAAACTAGCATGACTAGGGTTAAACTAGCAGCTAATGGCTTTGGAATTGCTCATCAAGCAGTTGAACTTCAAACCCAATGCTTTTAAGTGTTGATATAATATCATGGGCATGGGTAGACCCTCTTGTTTCTATTACGACATCTAATTTAGCAAGCTTAGCCGGGACGTTATAAAATAATCTTTGGTGGTATACTTCTATGATATTGCCTTGATGCTGACTGATAGAATGGGCAATTTTAGCAAGCATTCCAGGCTCGTCACTAATTCCGATGCGTATTCTAACAAGTCTTCCATCTGATATTAATGTTCGGTTCAAGATAGTGCCTAACAGACGAGAATCGATATTCCCTCCACAGACAACAATACCAACGCGTTTATTGCGGAATCGCTTCTGGGAGGCATAAATAGCCGCAAGACCAGCAGCACCTGCACCCTCGCTGATAGTTCTTTGATGTTCAATCAAGGCACCAATGGCCCATTCAATCTCGCGCTCATTTACTAGAATAATATCATCAACAAGTTCGGCTACTATGGGACGGCTCAAACCCCCGGGGGTTTTAACGGCAATTCCCTCAGCTAGAGTATCCCCTCCTGATTGCGGCGATAAACCTGCAAGGGAGCGGCTCATGGATGGGTATAGCGCGCTCTCAACACCAATTAGTTTAATATTTGGATTGAGCGATTTAGCCGCAATACTAATACCAGAAATCAGCCCGCCACCTCCTATAGGTACGATAAGATAATCAAGATCTGGATTAGACTCCATCATCTCAAGTCCGATGGTGCCCTGACCAGAGATAATATTTAAATCATCATATGGATGAATGAGACGATACCCATGAGTATCAATGAGCTGGTCGACTGTTTTTTTTGCTTCATCTAAGGTTCTGCCAGTTAGCACCACTTTTGCGCCATATGCCTTTGTTTTTGAGATTTTTGTAAAGGGTGTTTGTTCTGGCATTATGATTGTTGATTTAATATTTTCCTGCTGTGATCGAAAAGCCAATGCTTGAGCATGATTACCTGCAGACATTGAAATCACGCCTGCTTTTTTATCTTCATCCCTTAGAGCTTTTAGCGCAAGAAAGGCACCTCTGGATTTAAAAGAGGAGGTATATTGTAAATTCTCTAATTTTAAATGCAAACTGGCGCCAAGCAAGTTGGATAATGAGGGCGCAAAAATGGTCGGGGTCCGCAGAATGTGAGCGCTGAGATGCTCAGCAGATTGTCTAAGACTATTTAGATTAATGCCATGAAAGTCTGGCTTGGATCTAGTCATACCCACCCCCACGTTAATTTATAATAACCAAAGTGAACGGGATACCATAAACATATTATATCCGATGTGCGACTATTTAAATGCTATTTGCGATAGGCGTTTACAAAAGCTGTTTACCATTTAATTTTTTCGCGATTAGAGGGGCAAAATAAGTAAAAATTGCAGAGGCGCCAGCTCTTTTAATTCCGAGGATGGACTCAAAAATAGCAGCATCTTCAGAAAGCCAACCATTTTCAATCGCTGCCATCAACATGCTATATTCACCTGAAACCTGATAGGCAAAGCACGGAACATTAAAATGTTCACTTACATGTTTAATGATATCAAGATATGGCATTGCTGGCTTAACCATCACAATATCTGCACCCTCGCTTATATCTAGCGATACTTCAGAAAGAGCTTCTCTTGAATTTCTTGGATCCATTTGATAGGTAGATTTACCGCTACTTCCCGATAAATTTCCAGCCCCAACAGCGTCTCGAAAAGGGCCGTAGAATGCAGATGCATATTTTGCTGCATAAGATAGAATAATCATATCAGGGAAACCATTTTCTTCTAATGCATCTCGAATTTGGCCAATTCTGCCATCCATCATATCTGACGGAGCAATCATATCACAGCCTGCCTCTGCTAGAATTAGCGCTTGTTTAACGAGGCGTTCATTTGTCAGGTCGTTCAGTATAATATTATTCTTTATTATCCCATCGTGACCATGGTTAGTGTAAGGATCAAGAGCAACATCACAAATAATAATAAGGTCTGGGAATTGTTTTTTTACCTCTCTGACACATCGGCAAATAAGGGTATCACTATGCAGAGCATCACTGCCCTCAGAATCTTTTTTATCAGCCTCAAGCTTTGGGAAAAGAGCTATCATCTGTATCCCTAGCGTAACTGCAAGACCACATTGTACAAGAATTTGGTCTATAGAATACCGATTAACGCCTGGCATTGATGATATTGGTTGTATCTGATTTTCACCCTCAATTACAAATAAGGGCCAGATAAGGTCTGTTGGAGCAAGATTGGTTTCAGCAATAATAGCCCGAATTGCTTTTGTGCGACGAAGCCTTCGTAATCTGGTTGCTGGAAAATTTCTTGTTGTCATTTATAATAACCCGGTAGTTTGTATCTCTATAGTTTGTGTAATGAGTATGTCTCAATTCAAGGTAGCTTGGGAATAGCGGAATGGAAGACAAAAAACTACAATAAACTTAATTTCTAGCAAAATCACGTCTGGTAAAAAAACATGGTATATGAGACATTCTTATAGTCTTAGGATATCGGTTAATTTTCATAAAACTAGGAATAATATTGGATTTACAATGTCAGTTCATTTTTTAAAAAGTCGTAATGCTGGAATTATCAAACTTGATAGACCAGATGCACTGCATGCGCTCAGCATAGACATGGTTGAACAAATGACAGCACGCCTTTTAGAATGGCAAGAAGACCATGAGGTCTGTCATATCATTATATCTTCTACAGGGCAGAGGGCATTTTGTTCTGGCGGTGATGTAAGACAAGCAGTTTCATATGTACAAGCAGATCCAACGGGCTTTTCCGCAGAGCCTTATTTTCGGGCGGAATATAGCCTTGATACGGTTGTTGCTACCTATTCAAAACCAATTATATCACTCGTGAATGGGGTGGTTATGGGGGGTGGGTTAGGGCTATGTCGCAACGGCGCCATTATGATTGTGAGTGAAACAATCAAATGCGCTATGCCAGAAACGGCAATTGGATTGTTCCCTGACGTAGGAGCAAGTCTGTTTCTAAGAGCACCTGGTATTGCTATTGGATTGATGCTTGGTATGACCGGACAAATCATCGGGGCTGGTGATGCTATTGCTTGGCAAATTGCGGATAAATGCGTGCCTTTTGATAAGTTTGATGTTTTGCAGGATAAATTATGTGCATGTGACAGTAACATTTCCGCACTTGGTGAAGTTATCTCAGAATTTGAGGTTTCTGGACCTGACCCTATTTTGGCAAAACAAGAAACATTGATAAATAGTCTGTTTCATGGGACTGTAACGCAAATAGTGGAACGCGTCGCAGCAAGTGCAGATGAGATAGAGCAAGCAAAAAGCTGGCATCACGCTTTGACTACACGTTGTCCAGCGTCTATTTCGGTTATTCACCGTCTTCTTACTAAGATACCACCCTCTGATAGCGTGTTAGAAGCATTGCAATTGGATTTTCAGATTGCCTGTCGAATGATGCGCCGGGCTGATTTCTCAGAAGGGGTAAGAGCTGTCTTAATTGACAAGGACAACGCACCGAGTTGGTCTCCGAATAATATTTCTTCCATAACTGAAAATGAAATAGATGCGATTTTTGAATTTGACCCATCTCTTCGTTTGAATAAAACAGGATAAAATCAACATTATCAGGCGAGCATTTTTTTAATCTTTTTTGGCAATTCAATTATCAGAGACAAACATGAAACTTTCCAACTATTTTCTACCTGTGCTTAAAGAGAATCCCAAAGAGGCACAGATTGTATCTCACCGTCTTATGCTTCGTGCTGGTATGATACAGCAATCTAGTGCGGGTATTTATTCATGGCTGCCACTCGGCTTGAAAGTGCTTAGCAAGATAGAACAAATAGTTCGCGAGGAGCAGAATAATGCAGGCGCATTGGAAATAAAGATGCCCACAATACAACCGGCTGACATATGGCAAGAATCAGGACGCTATGATGATTTCGGTCTAGAAATGCTACGTGTTAAAGACAGGCATGAAAGAGACATGCTGTATGGTCCAACAAATGAGGAGCAAGTCACTGATATTTGTCGCTCGCATGTTAAAAGCTATCGCGCTCTGCCTCTTAACTTATACCATATTCAATGGAAATTCAGAGATGAAGTAAGACCAAGATTTGGGGTGATGAGGGGGCGCGAATTTTTAATGAAGGATGCCTATTCGTTTGATTTAACGCCAGAAGATGCCAGAGTGGCGTATAATAAAATGTTTGTATCCTACCTTAAAACATTTGCAAGAATGGAGCTTACTGCAATTCCTATGGAAGCAGATACAGGTCTAATTGGCGGGGATTTGAGCCATGAATTTATCATTCTTGCAGATACAGGGGAATCTGGGGTGTTTTTTCACAAGGATTGGCTGAAAACTGAACTTATTACCAATATTGATTATTCGGCAGACTTAGAACCCGTTATTCATAAATTTACAGAGCTATATGCCAGAACAGATGAAAAACACGAACCAGATAATTGTCCTATAAAGCCAGAAGATTTGGTGGAGAAAAGAGGCATTGAGGTTGGTCATATATTCTATTTTGGAACAAAATATTCAGAAGCAATGGCCGCATCTGTTTCAAGCACAGATGGCAAGCCTGTCGATTTACATATGGGCTCTTATGGAATAGGGGTTTCAAGACTGGTTGGCGGGATTATCGAGGCCAGTCATGATGAAAAAGGAATAATCTGGCCAGAGGCAGTTGCCCCATTTAAGATTGCTATAGTTAATTTGAAACCTGGAAATGTGGCAACAGACGAATTGAGTAAAACACTCTATCAAGCAGGGCTATCAAACGGACATGATTGTTTATATGATGATAGTAAAGATAGTGCAGGAGCCAAGCTTGCAACCATGGATTTAATCGGTATTCCTTGGCAAATAGTGGTAGGGCCAAAGGGGCTTGAGCGAAATAGTGTTGAAATAAAACACCGAAAATCGGGAAGCGTTGCTGAAATCACACCTGAAATGGCACATGATTTTATGTCGAGCCAAGGAAGTTTGAGTATGCCAGAAGCAGATATATCAGAGGAAGATATACCAGATGCAAACTAGCAAAAAAGAAAGTTAGAAACCAATGTTCACTCCAATTGAAAGATTATTGGCATTTCGATATTTGCGCTCTCGCAGGTCAGAGGGTTTTATTTCTGTTATTGCTTGGTTCTCGTTTGCAGGTATTACGCTTGGGGTAGCAACCTTAATTATTGTGATGTCTGTTATGAACGGTTTCAGAGCAGAATTAGTCAATCGTATATTGGGACTTAACGGACATCTTGGTATATCAAGCACGCTGGCAAATGGAATTGATGATTATGAGACCCTAACCAGTTATATCGCTCAAAACCCAAATATAATGGCAGCAACACCGCAAATTGAAT
>JAACDT010000285.1 GCA_009936885.1 Alphaproteobacteria bacterium | reverse complement strand
TGACTACCAGCTTTACGTTGAATAAATGAGGAAATAGCGTGCAGTTTGGAGCTATAAGGCACCCATTTTAACATTTTTAGCTCTCCTGAAACGGCCATTCTGGTGTGGTGTTAGATAGCCTCATGCAAAAACACAAGTAAATTTTCTAGATATAGTTATCTGAACCACACTCTTCAATATTTACAGAATTGAAAAGGGGGACTCAAAAATGGCTTTCGAGAATTAAATAAAAGAAAAATTAAAGAACGGGCGACTATCATATACATCTTTTATCTTTAGTCTATATCTTCGGCCTACCTTTACTGGTTTGGCTATAACCATCATCGTGGCAATCATAATCGAAGTATGTTCAGAAGGCTCAACACCACTTGCCAGAGTTATATAAAATCCTGCGCATGCACCTGAAAATGGATTTGTTTTTTTAATGTCTGGTGTTGCGACTGATTATACTGAAATCGCAATTTTAAAAGACACAACTAAAAGCTGGAAAATTGCGTTATTCCTGGCTTCTATCACAGTTCCGCAAGTAATTATAATTGCGGCTCTTTTAAAGATGTCATTTTAAAGATGGAGTAGAAGCGACTATTAATTATTTTGATAATGGTGGGGATACTCGGACTTGAACCGAGAAGCCTTACGGCACTGGATTTTGAATCCAGCGTGTTTACCAATTTCACCATATCCCCGCAAGAGAGCGCCTTTGCCACATAAGCACCATTTAGAAATCATTTAGATATCGGCACAAACTAATAGCGATAAACCTATACATACTTAACGAGCATATTGTTTAAGGTCAAAGATATTTTATAGGCAAAGCTGTAAATAATTGGATGAAATAGAAACGTATTACTAGGACAAACTAAAAAAAAATATAAATTATTTTAATTTAATTATAGGCAGGTTTTTGAGCAACAGCATCAAGAATACGCTTATTTTATTAGATCATAAAAAATTAATATATCTTTATCCTTGCCTTTTACCTGTAAAAAGCCCATTTTACGATTGGGGCTGGTACAACATGTTAGGATACATAAAGTGCCAGATGGATTTTCGGAAAAAAGAAGCGGACATACGCAATCAGTATCGCGTGCGTTAAGTTTGTTATCAAAATTAGCAGAAGAACAGGATGGGTTAAACCTTTCTGAGCTCGCAAGGCGTGTTAAATTAGCGCCTTCAACAGCACATCGTTTGCTAACAACACTTCAGCTAGACAGATTTGTGCGTTTTGAAGAGGGGCGATGGCTCGTTGGTGTGCAGGCATTTAACGTTGGTGCGTCCTATATGCGCTCAAGAGACATCAGCCACATGGCACGTCCGTATTTGCGGATGATGATGCAAGAAACAGGGGAGACCTCGAACCTTGCATTGTTAGACAATAATGGCAACTCGCTTATGTATGTATCTCAGGTGGAATGTCCACAATTAATGAGAGCTCTTTCAAAGCCTGGGGCCAAGGCGCCTTGGACATGCTCTGCGGTTGGAAAAATTTGCCTTGCTTTTTCAAAGCCAAGTACTGTTAGCCAGATTATTAATCAGGCAGGTTTTACTCAGGTTACACGCAAAAGTATCATGGATCAGGCATCCTTCTCGCGCAATATTGCAAAAGCTAAACAGATCGCCTACGCGATAGATGATGAGGAAAATTCTGAGGGATTGAGATGCATCGCATCTCCAATTTTCGATGCGAATTCTATTGTTATCGGCGCATTGTCTGTAAGCGGTCCCTCTGTTCGCATTGAAGAACACAAGCTACCAAACTTTGGAAGAGTTACCCTTCGCACAGCAAAAGAATTAACACGTGCTTTGGGCGGTATTTGGCCTAGCTAAGATAACTGCTTTGATGTTTGTTTAATTTGGGAGTCATTATCTGTTCTGATAGTGCCTCACCAAATTCGCAAGTCGCTTTAGGCTGAAATCATTTATACCTTCCGCCGTTAGAGCAGCATCTGTGTTAAATAAATATTCAGAATTTGTGCCTATTATTCCTGACGCTTCTGCAATTATTTTAGCAGAGTGTTGTTCTGGCATCCTGGCAGCAAAACTTGGATGATCGCGTCTGATAATAAACGTAATCGCCTTTACCCCCTCGCCATCTTGGTTTTTGACCTTGACCCAACTTGGGGCGTAAGCCCCGCTTAACATCTCCCGCTTCCAGATTACATCACATTCTTGAGCAGCTATAGAAGCTGGCATCCGAAAAATTATGCCTTTGGCTGAGCCCCCGTGGTCAAGGCCGAGAACAAGTCCTGGCTTCTCTGGGCTTCCGCGGGTGATAGTTGTTCGCAAACAAAACCGGCGATGATATCCAAATAAATGCGCCTGCTTTCGCTGATCAAATTCAAAAGACGGATTCCAAACTAGACTCCCATATCCGAAAATCCATATATCCTCTCCTGAATGGGCATCTTGGATGAAGTTTCGGCGTGATTGAAGTAGCTCTTCTTCGTTGAGAAGCTTTACAGGTTGACCTGTACGTTCTGCCGCAAGTTTTTGAAGAATTCCTCCAGATAATGTTTCTCTGTTGATTTCAACGGGTGTGTTTTTATCTTTGCC
>JAACDT010000284.1 GCA_009936885.1 Alphaproteobacteria bacterium | reverse complement strand
GCAGATGTCAGCGTTTGAACCCATGATGGTCTCCGCAGTTTTAAACTCTCTTGGTGATATGAAAAAGAGCGATTTTATAGGTTCAGAAAATCTTGAGTTCACATCAAACAGAATAAAATTTATAATAAACGAAGTTTTAGAAAAACAGGAGGCCCGTTACTTTGTTGACCATGTGCACTTCTTCGAGCTAGCAATGAATGATGGACAGTTATGATTTTCTAAATGTTCATTTGGTAAGTTGACGGCACCCATCTAAAATTAGAATTAGTTTGCTCTATATAACCAACAGATGGAAATGGCATGTGGAACGCAATAATCGGTGCTTTACTTGAAGCCGCCATTCCAACAATTCTTTTGCGCGACTCAACAGCCATTTCTGGGTTATCATCCATAGAGAACTGCCACTCAAGATTAGCAAGAGATACAGCATAATGAGCGATGGTATCTGATAATATCATTAGCTCATTGCCGTCACTCTCAGCATGAAATGCCATATGACCAGCCGAATGCCCAAACGCATTTAAGGCAGTAAGTCCCTCTACTATCGAAGCATCAGGTTCAATAAACCTGCATCTATCAGCAAGCGGTACAACGATTTCTTGAAACATTTGCCGTGTTGGCCCTCTGAAATCTGGGATGGCCGAGTTGCCAGTCCAGAACTCATATTCTGTTCTGCTGATTATAATTTCAGCATGCTTAAAAGTCGGTGCGCCGTCTGTGATAAGATTAGCAATATGGTCTGGATGCCCGTGAGATATGACGACATGTGTTACTTCATCTGGGCTGTATCCTGTCTTTTCTAGAAGTTGGTTATACCAGCCAGCAGTGGGACCAGGTGCTCGCTTGCCAAAACCTGGGTCAAACGCAATAAGCGAATCTGGTGTTTCAATTAGGGTTGGCACAAAATTATGCTCTAACTTAGGGTAGGGAAGCAGGTGCTCTTTTGCTATAGCCTCTATTTCACTTACGCTTGCGTTCATTGCGGTAAAAGGATGCATGTCTTCGCGATGAAAATACCCATCTAAAATGTTGGTGATTTTGAAATTTCCCAATCCAAATTGGTAAATTTCTGGTCTTACATTTTTTCGTGAATCTGTCATCCATTGCTCCATAATATTTTTTAACGATACTTATAATTTAGCATTATTTTAGCTGAATGATACTTATTTTATCGATAAAAGAGAATATTTAATTGATAAAAATTTCGTCAATTCAGAATGTTAGGCAAAAATTTCTATCGTAAGAATAAATTGAAGTTTAGTTAACTGCGTTTTATCGGTTTTGCTAAAACGTTAAAAAGAGGTATTTAACTGCCTTAGATTATGTCTATATATCTTGATATCCTATAGTGGGGAATCAAAAAAATAGGGAATTATGATGGCGTTCTTCTGGTCTAGAAAAAAACTGCTTTTATTTGCTGTTCTTGCAGTATCAGCGCTTATTTTTGTGGTGAGTGACCAATTGGCGCGCAAGCACATACCGCAGCCAGGCTTTTCAATTGGCGCTCCTTTTTCACTCATTGACCATCATGGCATGCCAATTTATCAAACGGTATTTGAAGGCAAGCCGTCATTGCTTTTTTTTGGGTTTACCTATTGTCCAGAAGTGTGCCCAACTACGCTTGTTGATTTAACCAGATTAACCGAAGAGCTTAACCTTCAAATTCCCATTTATTTTGTAACGCTGGATCCAGAGAGGGATACCCCTCAGCAATTAGCAGATTATCTGCCTTATTTTGGGGAGCGGATAACCGGTATAACCGGGGATATTGATGCGGTTTTATCGCTTTCGGAATCATGGGGTATATACCGAAAAAAAATACCAACCTCTGACGGGGATTACACAATCGATCACACAAGCACAGTCTTTATGCTATCTCACACAGGCGATTTTGCAGGCACAATAGCATGGAAGGAAGATAGTAAAGTTGTGAAGCAGAAATTGCTTCGACTAGCTAGCAGATGATTATTTGCTCATTAAAGCTGCTAGATGTTCAACATTATCTAGCCCTAAATCTAACTCTTTTTGTTTGATTTTTTGACCCATTTCAATAATTGCCTGATTATAGGGTGCCTCTATCCCAGCTTCTTTGGCTTTTTCCACAATAAATCCATTGATAGTTTCTATTTCTGTGCGCCGCCCTCTCACAAAATCCTGCAAGATGCAATCCTGTGCAGAAGGCCCGATATGCCCTGCAAGAGTATCCATAAGCAATGCTGGTAAATCATTAGCCGTATTTACCTCACTCTCGCTCAACCCCATAATGGGATAGGGGGTGAAGCCAAGCATATCACCTATTTTTTGGGTTTCTTCTCCAATTTTAAGAATTAGCTCTCTCATTCCTGTGGTGTTTAGTCCTTCTTGTACAGGCCGCCCAAGGATAGCAAATGGCCCAAGGCTCATAGAATTCACAAGTAGCTTCATCCATTTTGCAGATTGAATATCATCTACTTTTACCACTGTGCCAGCATGTTTAAGCATTTCGAAAATGATGGGAAGATGACGATTATTTTTATGTTCAATTGCAAACCAAGTTTTCTTATTTGGAGTATTGCGCTTTATCTGACCGGGGGTAAATAGCTCGCACGATAATTCTACAACGCAGCTTAGAACGCGCTCCTCTGATATAATTTGGCAGATATCATCAGTGGTCATTCCATTTTGTAGGGACACTAAAATACCATCTTCTGCTAAATGTGGTTTTATAAGCTCGGCAATCCATTTGGTGTCATATGATTTTGAAGCCATAAAAATAATATCAAATGGCTCTGCCCTCTCAGCTAATTCGCATAAATGATAAATAGGAAGTTCTTGAGTTTTAGTTTCATCTGGCAGTTGAATATTGAGCCCTTCTTTTTGAATGGTCTCGACATGAGAAGGCCAAGAGTCATAGCAGCTCATATCAACGCCAGCAGCTATCATGTCAGCTGCAATAGCACTTCCATTTGCACCAATACTAACAAAACAAATATTTAAAGGAGTATCCATAATCATTCTCATTTTAACAGTTTTAAAGCTTGCAAAACATAGGCAGAATAAAACAAGTTGTATAGCGATTTAACATTTTTATTGATAATAAAAATTGTTGTACGATGTGTGTTCTAGCACTGAAAAAATTTCAATCCGTCAAGTATCGCTAGACTGACCTCTGAAAATTGGTAATCTGGAAATATGCATTCAGATATAATAGCTTGTAATCACAGCCGCGTTTTAAAATAATCTTACAAAACTAAATATAACCAGAAGAATAGGAAGAACATGTATAAATTACGATATAGTAAAGCCTCTCCTTACGTACGCAAAATATTACTTTGTGCACATCATCTAGGTTTGGAGAATAAAGTTACTATTGAAAATGCAGATACCAGGGATCCACAAGATACGCTGTATAATCAAAACCCCACTGGCAGAATTCCTGTATTAATAAAGCAAGATGGCACTTCGCTCTATGATAGCAGGGTCATCATGGATTTTCTAGAACGTCAGTCTGATAAGTTTTTGTTTCCAGAGTCAGGTGATGCAAGAGATATAGCGCTTACACAGGCCGCTCTTGGCGAGGGACTGATTGATTCAGCCATTCTTTGGGTATATGCCCAAAGATATTCAGGCGACCAGCCAGTGCCGGAATTATGGCGATCTCGTCATCAGGAAAAACTAAAAAATGGATGTGATTATCTAGAGCAAAACATTTCCAAATGGCACTCTGTTGAGCCTTATGCAGGCGCCGCAATAACGCTGACAGCCTGTCTAGGTTATTTATCATTTAGAAATGTTTTTAATTGGTCTGAGGACAGGCCGGCCTTGACAAAATGGTATCAGGAGATGGCTTTGAATTTACGAGGTTTTGATATTACAGCACGAGATAAGAAGGTGAATTAGAATTAAATGACAGGCATAACTTTTGAGGGCTGGACAGCACCGATACGCGAATGCAGCGACCAAGTTGCCAGCAGGCTTATAGAACAGTTTAAGGTAACCTTGGATGGTCATCTCTATAATGACGTGCCAACGCCACTTGGTATGCATTGGTGTCTTGGCCCAGAGCTAGAGCCATCTGGAAATCTTGGGTTAGACGGGCATGTTAAATTAGGCGGTATGCTTCCCCCCATTAAGTATCCGCGCAGGATGTGGGCAGGGGGGGAGTTACATATATCAGATATATTTCAACCTGGTGATGTGGTTGATAAAACTTCGATGGTAACAAATATACAACATAAATCAGGCTCTTCAGGCCAGCTGTGTTTTCTGACTATAACCCATGAATTCTTTGTCCAAAATAAGAAGTTTTTAACTGAAAGTCAGCGTTTGGTGTTTAAAGAAGACAGCCAAAATTATCTAAATAAGATCACAAGAAAAGGGGATTCAGAGAAATTGCCTGAGAGCCTTGTGATAAAGGCCAGTTTTAATACCGATCCTATATTACTATTTCGCTATTCTGCCCTAACTTTTAATGGGCACCGAATTCATTATGATGTAACTCACGCAAAAACATCAGAAGGACAGCCAGGTATAGTTGTACATGGACCGTTGCAGGCAAGTTGGTTATTAAATATGGCTGCGCGTCATCTAGGAGCGGTGCCTACCCGATTTATATATAAAAACCTCTCGCCACTTTTTGCGGGGCAGGTGGTTTGCCTATCGGTTGCAGAAGAAACTGATGGCAAAAGTCTGATTGTTTATTGTTGTGATGAGAGCAGAAAAATCACAATGAAAGGGGAGGTATTCATATGACTACATTCATGCCAATAACACCATTATTTGTGCCAGGTACCCGCTCTGATAGGTTTGAGCAAGCAATCCAGTCTGGCGCTGATACCATTATCATTGATTTGGAGGATTCAGTCTCTCAGTCACAAAAGCAGGTAGCAAGAGAAAATCTGTTAGGGTTTGATAAACAGGGGTGTAATTTATTTGTTCGGGTAAATGATTTGGATAGTCCTTTTGTTCGGGATGATCTTGCCTGTCTTAAGAAATGTGGAGAGGTTGGGATTATGCTTTCCAAATCTGAGGATCCGCATGCTATTACCCAATGGCTTGAGCAGCATAGCGGTACAAGACAGATTTTATGCCTCATTGAAACCGTAAAGGGGTTCGCACAAACAAGTGCCTTGATGCAGCATGAAAACGTTATTGGATGCGCGTTTGGGCATTTTGATTTCTCAACTGATTTGGGTTGTGAGGCAGATATCTCTTTATTGGCACCGTATCGTGCTGACCTTGTATTGCAAAGCAAGCTGCATGGCAAAGCGGCCCCGCTTGATTGCGTCACCGCAGATATCTCGCAGATAGGTCAGCTAAAGTTAGATTGCGAGGATGCAAAAAGACGCGGATTTGGAGGAAAGTTGCTTATTCACCCAAGTCAGGTAAAACCGGCACAGTCAATTTTTCTGCCTAGTGAGGATGACTATGAAAAGGCT
>JAACDT010000283.1 GCA_009936885.1 Alphaproteobacteria bacterium | reverse complement strand
GGGAACAATTCAATGATAGTTTTGCAAACCATAACCCAGAACATTCGGTTCCGGTGCTTCAGCTCGGAGGAGATAGTTTTGCGCAATCGCTTGCTATTATAGAATATCTAGATGAAAGCTATGATGGAGAACCGCTTTTGCCATCTGACTCCAAGAACAGATATTTATGTAGAAGGTTTAGTTTAATAAGTGCAGCAGATTCGCACCCCGTTATGGTTCCAAGAGTGCGCAGTTTACTGGCTGGTGAATACGGATTTAACGAGAGCCAAGTTACTGATTTCTGCGCCTATTTCATGAGGCGTGGCTGTGAAGCTATGGAGAAATTATTATCACATGATGAGTATTTTTCATATCGGAAAACAGGTCCTTATGTTCTTGGTAGTACTATATCTATGGCTGACTTATGTCTTATACCACATATTCAAGGAGCTCGAAATTTTGGGGTTGATGTATCTGTTTATGAAAGATTGATATCTATTGAAACCGCTTTATATGAGCTTGAAGAAGTAGAACAAGCCCATCCAAAATATCATCCAGGATTTGTAAAGCCTAAATAAGGTCAGTTTTAAAATAGTTACTTACAAAAGATTTGTTCTATGGATTTTAGGAGAAAAAAATGGAATTAGAAAACAGATTTATAGTTCCTCTTGGCAGGCCTGATGCGATGAAAGTTCTTACAGATGTTCCAAGGATAGCTCCATGTATTCCCGGGGCAAGCTTGACTGGGGAAGAAGATGGCCTTTATAGCGGTCAGGCAAATGTAAGGCTAGGTCCGGTTGCCTTAAGCTTTGCTGGCACTGCTTCCATTACATCGATTGATAATAATGCTCATACAGCGCAGGTTAAGGCACAGGGATCTGATAAAAAAGGCCGTGGTCAAGCTGAGGCAACATTGACATTTGCGCTTGAAGAAGCAGAAAATGGTCAAACAGAAGTGATTGTTCGAACAGATGTATTGCTGTCTGGTTCAATCGCTCAATATGGAAGAGCGAGCGGGTTAATAAATGTGGTTGCAGGGCAAATCGTCTCTCAGTTTTCTGAAAACCTAAAAACAGATATTTTAGAAAAACAGGGCGATGGTGTTGAACAAGCAGCTTCTGGAGATTTCGAAGCAGAAACCAATCAGCAAGAAACGCCAACAGATAATTCCAGCAAGCAATCTTCCACCAGGGCACCTAAAAACGAGTTAAATGTTTTTACATTGCTGGTCGCCATCGTGAAAAGTTGGTTTACCAGATCTAAATAGGAATAAGGATATATCTGTTTTCAGTAATGGAAAATTACCTCTTCTACGCCTTGCAACTTATTCCTGCTACAGTTAAAACCTAACAGGTAAAAATCTTGGAAGGGTTGTAATTTTATGTCACAAATTCGGATTGGAATTGCTGGGCTTGGCATCGTTGGAGCTGAAACAGCGCGACAAATTATCTCCTCGCAGGATATTCTCTCCCGCAGAGCAGGAAAAAATCTTAAGATTATTGCGGTTAGCGCAAGACATAAAGCGAAGGATCGCGGGTTCCCGCTAGATGACATCGTATTTTATACAGACCCGCTAAAACTGTTGGATCATGATGATATAGACGTAATTATAGAGCTAATTGGAGGTGAGGGAGGTGTTGCACTTAGCTTATGCCAGAAAGCCTTGCAAGCTGGAAAGCACATTATTACAGCCAATAAAGCAATGATTGCGCATCATGGATTTTCGTTATCCAAACTGGCAGAAGATAATAATGTTACACTTCAGTTTGAAGCTGCAGTCGCTGGTGGCATTCCTGCAATTAAAATTTTGCGGGAGGGTCTTGCTGGAAACCAAATAGAAACAGTTGCAGGTATATTAAACGGAACCTGTAATTACATATTGTCAGAGATGACATCCTCTAATAGCGCATTTCTAGACGTCCTAAAAGAAGCACAACATAAAGGTTTTGCAGAAGCAGATCCAAGTTTTGATATTGATGGGGTAGATGCTGCCCATAAATTGGCAATCTTATCTACTATCGCTTTTGAGCAAAAAATTGAATTCTCCAGCCTTTCTATCTCAGGTATAAGAAATGTTTCTGATATTGATATAAACTATGCAGCAAAACTTGGATATTGTTTGAAGCTACTTGGTATTGCACAACGCGGCGGGCCGGCTGAGGTTACGATGGCGCTCATTTCTGATGATGAGCAGCTTGCATTAGTAAATGGCGCTCTCAATGCGGTGAGTTATAGCGGCGCGCCTGTTCAATCCTCAATCTGCATTGGCCCAGGCGCTGGTGCGGGGCCAACTTCTTCTGCTGTGCTTGCAGACTTAATAGATATTTCAAGAGGGCTTGCAAATTACCCCTATGGAAGTCCAGTAGATTTGCTGTCAGAGCAAAAATTAGCATCTCAAACATCTAAAGAGCAATGTTATTACTTGCGAATTGCTGTTACAGATAAGCCTGGAGTGTTATCACAGATTTCAGCAGTGTTGAGAGATCATGGGCTGTCTATAGCTTCAATGATACAAAATGGTCAGTCAGAAGAGGGCCCTGTATTCTTGGTATTAACAACTCATAAATGTGCAAAAATCGATATTGAACAGGCCGCTGAGGTAATAGGAAATACCGACCATGTGCTAGATTCACCGATGGTTATACCTATCTTTGACAAAGGTTTTTTTAGCTAAGAATGATAGATGTTTCTTCCTCATCATCTGATAACCTTATGAATGTTCAATCTTCATTATCAGGAGCAAAATGGGTATCCCAGCCATCAGATTTTAAAGATGATGTGATTAGACGTCAGGCATTGCGACTGCAGGAAACACATGCTCTGCATCCTGCAATGTGTCTGTATCTAGCCAGAAAAGGCGTTTTTTCTGATCAGGTTGATACCTATCTTGACCCAAAATTAAAGATTTTATTGCCAGAGCCATTTTCATTTAAAGGCATGGAAAAGGCAACGCAAAGATTGGTTCATGCAGTTGAACAGCACGAGAAAATTGGAATTTTTGGTGACTATGACGTTGATGGTGCATGCTCTGCTGCTCTATTTCACAAGGTTTTAACATCTCTTGGCTGTGATGTTGAGATTCATATTCCAGATAGATTTACAGAAGGTTATGGGCCAAATATAAATGCATTACAAAAGCTAAAGGATAATAACGCATCTCTTATATTAACAGTTGATTGTGGTATAATGGCACATGAACCCCTAACAGCAGCTAGTGAGGGTGGGCTAGATATCATCGTAATTGATCATCATCTAGCAGGACCGAATTTGCCAAAGGCGATAGCGGTGGTAAATCCAAATCGTCTTGATGATGAGAGTGGGTTTGGATTTTTATGTGCAGCGGGTGTTTGTTTTATTACATGCGTTGCATTGCTTCGCGCATTGCGCCAATCAGGACATACAGAATTGCCTGATTTGCTATCCTTTCTTGATCTTGTTGGGCTTGCCACATTATGTGATGTTGTTCCCATTGAAAGTCTGAATAGAGCGTTCATCAGGCAAGGGCTTGTTATAATGCGTAATCGGGGGAATACGGGTCTTGCCGCATTAGCAGATGTTGCTGGGTTGGATAAGGTGGTTGGCGAGTATGAATGCGGATTTGTTCTTGGCCCTCGAATTAACGCAGCTGGTAGAATGGGCAAATCTGATATAGGTGTGAAATTATTGCTAGAATCAGATCACGAAATTTCTGTCTCATTAGCCATAAAGTTAGATGAGTTAAATAAACAAAGACGGTCTATCGAGCAAGAAATTACGGTTCATGCGACTCAACAAGCCGAAGCTCAATTAGAAGAAAATCCAGATCTTCTTGTGCTTGTGCTTGCGGATAAAAGCTATAATGAGGGTGTGTTGGGCATTGTGGCAGGCAGATTGAAGGAGCTATTTGCAAGGCCCGTATTTGTACTTGGAGTATCGCCTGACAATATAGCAAAAGGCTCTGGCAGAAGCATTCCATCGATTGCGCTTGGAAGCCTTGTTTTAGCGGCACGTCAAAGTGGCATCTTGCTTACAGGCGGCGGACATGACATGGCTGCTGGCGCCAGCCTTAATATCGATAAGCTAGAAGAATTTAGGTTATTTCTGGCACAAAAAATATCAGCTAATATCTCCGTACTGCCGCAAAGAGAATTTGAAGTTACCGCCACTATTTCAGTTGCAGGTTGCACATCTGATTTAGTTAGTACGATTGAGAGTTGTGGTCCTTTTGGTTCTGGTCAACCAGAACCCAAGTTACTGCTTACGCATATTTCGGTTAGCCAAGTAAAATGGGTAGGTGCAACAAAATCTCACTTTACCGCATTGTTGGATGATGGAACCTCACGGCCTCTTAAATCTATTATGTTTAATGTTGCTGGTACCAAAATAGGTAATACACTTAAGTCAATAAATGAGTTGGGTCCTTTGAAAGTACTCGGAAAACTTAAGCGTGATGAATGGCGCGGGGGAAAATCAGTGCAGTTTTTAATAGAAGATATCGCACGGCAGTTTGATTAGGGATAAAACGCTACTTATATTTATTATAATTATAACTGAGCAATTATTAAAAAACATGCTAAAAAAAAAGTTGATTTATCACCATAATAGAATTACATAAATCACACTGTGATTGCTACGTCCCGTTCGTCTAGGGGTCTAGGACACCGCCCTTTCACGGCGGCAACAGGGGTTCGAATCCCCTACGGGATGCCACAGTTTTTCACAATAAATACAAAACCTTAAGACACCTCGGAGACTTTTCTCTGAGGTTTTTTTTGTTAATGTTCTCAAATTTGTTCTCATTTTTATCTCTCATATCTTGTAATAATTGACACAAAGTCTTCTTTCCACTTTAAAAATATATTTTTTTAGCGTTGAATGTGAGAATATATTTAAGCTAATTTTTCTATTTGTGACCAGAGTTTTAAGTTTAAGGAAATGTGCAATGATCTTTTCTTTTTTAAGTTTGAGCGGCGTGATTTCATCACTACTAATTTTGTTTGGTTTAATAATACTGAGGCTTGGTATACAAATTGTGCCTCAATCTGATGTATTTGTTAAAGAGAGATTGGGTAAATATTCTCGAACATTAAAAGCTGGTTTATCTCTAATAATCCCATTTTTAGATAGAGTTGCGTGGCATTGAAATACTGGTATTGCACTTGAATCTTTGGATTAACCCGTACGTTCAATGCATTAACGGTTATGAACAAAAAAATGTTTTCAGGCTTCTTGTGGTTAAACGTAAAGACCAGACAAAATAATCAGGCACTGTTGCAATAATGGCTTCTCGCATTTTTCAGTGTTATTTAATTCAAAGTTATATTTGGCAAATTATTCAATAATGATAATGATTATCATATTCAAATAACAATTGACATTCATTTCTATATGTTCTAATTATTCAATAATGATAATCATTATCATTATTGAACAATTAGAACATATATAAAAGGAGAAAAATCATGGTTGGGGTTTTGTACTGTTTTTTTGTGGCTATGATTTTGTATAGCAATATGGTTTTCGCAGAATCCATCGGGATATATACGCACAGGCAACCCCTTTTGCTTGCCCCTATTTTAAAGGCCTATACTGAGAAGACTGGTATTGAATTTCAGACAGTTTACGCTCCCCAAGGCCTAGCAACCAGAATTCAGTCTGAAGGCGAGTACACAAAGGCTGATATTGTGTTAACAGTTGATATTAGCCGCATAAAAGAGTTGGCAGATACAGACCTGCTAGCACCCCTTCAATCTAAGATTATACAAAACAATGTTCCAGCGCATCTTCGCGATGCAAGCGATAAATGGACAGCATTATCGCTACGCGCACGAATAATTGCTGTATCAAAAGAGCGCGTTGGAAAAGAAGCAATAACCACAATAG